>JAAYAV010000466.1 GCA_012719195.1 Anaerolineae bacterium
CTGCTCCGTTCAGGTGAACGATCGGTCTCTGTCCGTCGAGCGAAGCGTTGAAGAGCGCCACCCGCCTAGTGTCGCCGCCGTGCATGTCGACGGGGAAGGTGAAGGCCGACCCCTCAACCAGCGCCGGAAGGGCGCCTTCCGGAGCCAGATGGCGGATCAGCCCCTGGATCAGCCGCTGCCGGCTGACGGAGAGGGTGAAGGAGCTGGGCTCGCCCGCCAGAGGCAGCGCCGACACCGCCACTCGGCCGCCCAGGTCGTTGTCGCTCACCGTCAGCGCCGGTCCCAGACGAACACCGTGCGGATCACACAGACTCGTCCACTCCTCCGCCCCGGGGCGCAACGTCTGATAGGCGACGCGCCCGAACGCGTTCACGCTCATCGAAAGGTGCGGCTCCAGCCCGGATGCTGCCCCAGCCGGGCGCTCCAGACTGTAGTTCATCTCCTCGCGTCCCCACCAGTGACCATGGGCGACGGGCAAGTGGGCACCGAGTCCACGCTGCTGCAGCACCGAGGCGGCTTCCGCGTCCAGCCAGAGCCGGCCCGCCAGAAGGGCCCGCAACTCGTCGTCCGGGTAGGCCCAGGCAACCGTCCCCCACAGGCAGTTGACCGAGCCCGGCCTTGCCTGCACCGCCACTCCGATCGCCTGTAGGACATCGGCCGCCGGTGTGAGCGGCACCCATAGCTCGGATAGGTCATGTGCTCCGCTTGTGCGCACGTGCAGCGCCGCATCAGGCCGCCACAGCACCCCCACGCCGCTGGTGACCAGTGATGCCGGAAAGGCGCGCGCCAGTTCGTCCAGACCGGGCCGGACCCGATTCAGGAAGGGCCCCACCCAGGGCTCGTCCTCGATGTGGTGCACCTCGAAGCTGAAGATGTCCAGCATCTGCGCATCGGCGCCGTGGATCTGCGCCAGGGCCATCTGGCCCCACGTCACCGTATCCGACTTGCTGAACGGCGTCATCGGGTAGTTCTCTATCTCGGGGGTGACCTCCACGTTCAGGTCGGCGGGCCGAAGGTTCTTCTGATAGTCGAGCAGGAATGAGGAGCGGGCCAGATCGGCGCGGGTGGAGTCCTGGTAGCCGGCGAAGTGCGGCCTATGGACGGTCCGTCCCCGGTGCTCGATGGACCGGAACAGGCGGTCCCAGTCGCGCCCCTCCTGACTGTGGCTGCTCGGATGGGAGCTCATCAGGCCGAGTAGGCTCGAGCCATCGGCCGCCAGGACAGCGTCCCGGATGGCGCTCGCCGCCTCGATCTGAGCGTCTTGCCAGGTCTCCTGCCACAGGCCGCGCCAGGGGTGAGGCTCGCCGGGACGAAGGATGTTGGCCACCACCTCCTCGCGGCCAACCTCGCGGCCCACCTTAGCGGCGAAGCGACTCAACATGGCGGAGCTGAAGTCGCCTCCCCAGGGGAGCGGGGCATGGTTGTGGTAGCGGAAGTCGTCCTCGATCCACACCACCCGGAATCCCACCGAGGAGAGAGCGCCATAGAGTTGGGCGATGTACTGCTGCCAGCGGGGGCAAGCGAACGAGGCGACTGTTCGCGCCACCTCCCCCGTGGGGGAGACCATGGGCGTGAACGACCAGCCCTCGGGCTGATGCCGGCCGCGGTCCGTGTGCAGCACGGTATACCAGGGGTTCAGGCTCACCGCGATGCCACGGGCCAGCAGTTCGTCCCGCGTGTGCTGGAGGGCGGCGCGCCATTCCTCGGTCTCGCCCGCGCTGAGGAAGCCGTTGTTCGCCGTCTCGGCATCGACGAAGAGCACCGCCTCCTCGATTTCGCAGTCGATACAGAACTGGGCCAACGCCTCTGCCCGCCGGGCGATGTCGGGGCTCGGGCGCAGCTGGATGCGAAGGTGATACTGGGCGCGGCGGTCAGACATGAGATGCCTCCTGCGCGGCGTCAAGCGCCGACGCTAGCTTGAAGACACCTTAGCACTCGCGGGGGCAGCACTCAACGGGCGCGCTGCAATGCATCCTCGCTTACAGTCCGGGGAGAGAGGCGGGGGGCAGCCGCTTCGACGATGGCTCTAGCGGCGCCGCTCCCTGACGTACATCGCAGTGCCCACGACGCCGATAATGAGGCCGGCTATCGACGCGGAGTAGGACACGAGGGCAAGGAAGAAGGTGCTCTCAAGAACCTGCATCACCATCAGGAAGGGTAGAATGACCCCGATGAGCAGCAGAGCGAGCCCGGTCAGGATGATTGATCTAGTGCTTGACCATATCACTGGTACCGCCAGCAGGCCGTAGAGTGTCCCGCCTCAGGCTCAAACGTCGGAGGCTCCTCCACGTCGCAGAGCCCATCAATGCGGGCCGGACAGCGAGGGTGGAAGCGACACCCCTCGGGTGGCCGCACGAGGCTAGGTGGTTCGCCCGGTGGCACATCTCGACAAGTCGCGGCGTTGGAAGCGTCCGGGTCCGCCGTGGCGTCGATCAAGGCCTGCGTGTAAAAGTGTAGTGGGTTGCGCACGACTGCGTCAACCCCCCCTTGCTCGATGATCTGGCCGGCGTACATCACCATCACGCGCTCGGCGAAGTAGCGTACTGTCGAGAGGTCGTGCGTCACGTAGATCACCGCCAGATGGTGCTCCTGCTGCAGCGCTCGTAGCAGGCTGAGGATCTCCACCCGCACCGAAGCGTCCAGCATCGATACCGGCTCGTCTGCCACAATCAGCCGCGGCCCCAATATCATGGCACGGGCTATCACGACCCGCTGCTGTTGTCCCCCGCTGAGCATGTGTGGGTACTTGGGCAGATACTCCGGCACGGGAGTCAGCTTCACTTCCCCCAGCACCTTGTGGATCCGCTCCGACTGCTCCGACTCCACCCGGATGCCGTTCACGATCAGCGGCTCTCGCAGGGCCCGGCGAACGTCCATGAAGGGAGGCAGCGCTCCGTAGGGATCCTGCTGGACGTAGCCGACCTCAGCCCGGTAGGCGCGCATCTCCGCCCGCGACAGGTCCTTCACATGGCGCCCGTCGAACACGACGTCTCCCCGCGTGGGACGGTTCAGCCCCAAGATCGTCCTCATTAACGTGGACTTGCCGCAGCCGCTCTCACCCACTACGGCCACGGCCTGGCCCGTCCCGATCTCAAAGTTCACTCCGTCCACGGCTCGCACATAGCCGGCATGCCCGAACCCGAAACGCCTCAGCTCGAACCAGACGCGCAGGTCCTGAACCGACAGGAGCGAACTGCCCCGGCCGTTTCCCGACGCCGAGATGAGCGACTCAACCTGGTTAGTGACAGCGGCCATGCCCTAGCTCCAACCCTTCTCATACAGCCAGCACTTCACGCTGCGCCCGTTGTGCCCGAACACGGGTGGCTCCTCCGAGCAGCGGTCGTGCCTGTGCGGGCACCTCTCTGCGAACCGGCAACCAGTGGGCGGGTCGATGAGACTGGGCGGTTGGCCCACGATGAACCCCGGCTCCTCATCGCCCCGGAGCCGCGGGACGCTCGCCATCAGCATCTCGGAGTATGGATGCAGGGGCTCACTGAAGAAGCCAGTGTTGTCCGCCACCTCCACCACCTGACCGGCATACATCACGGCCACCCGGTCGGCTAGCTCGCTGGAAGTGGCGATGTCGTGGGTGATGAGCACGAAACTCATCCCCATCTCCCACTTGATCAGCTTGAGCTGGTTCATGATGTTTGCCTGCGTCAGCACGTCCAGCGCCGAGGTGGGCTCGTCCAGGAGGATCACGTCGGGTGACGTCACCAGCGCCATCGCCAGCGCCACGCGCTGCCGCATGCCGCCGCTGAGCTCGAACGGATAACGGTTCACGAAGTCATCCGGAACGCCCACCAACTGGAACATCTCCCGCGCCCGGTCGAGGGCAGTGTTGCGCGACAGATCCTGGTGGACGACGGCCGGCTCGGCGACTTGCTCCCCCACCCGGATGACCGGGTTGAGGGCGTTCATGGCCGCCTGCGGCACCATAGCCATGCGAAGCCAGCGGATCTCGCGGCGGAACCTCTCCTCCGGCAACTTCATGACATCCAGGCCGCCCAACTCCACGGCGCCGGAGTAGGCGTGTACGTTACGGGGGAGAAGGCGCAACAGCGCCCGCGCCATTGAGGTCTTTCCGCAACCGGACTCGCCGATGATGACCACGGCCTCATTGCGGTCCAGGCCGAAGCTCACCAAGTCCACTGCCTGCACGATGCCGCGCTTGGCGCGGAAGTGGAGCAGCAGGTCCTTCACACGGAGCAGCGGTTCCTCAGCTGAGTACACGGTTACAGCCCTCGCAGTCGCGGATTGAACACCCGGTCCAGGGCAAAGCCGACCATGGAAAAGCCCAGACCGGTAAGCATGAGAAGCGCGGCCGGCTGCAGCACCCAGTAGTAGTAGCCGTTGAACAAGGCGCCATTCTCGTTGGCGTCGTTAATGAGCTTGCCCCAAGTGGGGAGCACCGGGTCCCCCAGCCCTAGGACGGCCAAGGATGCCTCCAGGAACACGTAGGTGGGAATGGTCACGACCAGACTGGGGATGAGCATGGGTATGATGCGCGGCACCAGGTACTGGGCCACAATGCGGCCCCCGCGGGCCCCGTACGCCCGCGCCGCCTCGATGTACGGCGCCTCCCGCACCTGGAGGAATATGGCCCGGTAGGTCTTGATACTGGACCCGAAAATCCCCAGGGCCACCACCGCACCGAGTATCACCCAGATGGACCGTGAGTAGAACGTGCCGACCATGATCAGGATGGGCAGGAATGGCAAGATCATGTTCACTTCCGTCAGCCGCTGGATCAGGCCATCCACCGCACCGCCGAACCAGACCCCAAACGCGGCGATGAACATAGTGGTGATGGTGGTGCCAACGGCGGCGAGCAACCCAAACGCGAGCGCCACCGGCGCCCCCCACATCAGCGCCACGGTAAGGTCGCGGCGACGGTGGTCCGTACCCGCCATACCGTGCACCTGGCCGTACGAGACCAGCTTCGCGTCCAGGTCGCCATCATCCTCGAAGAATAGCCCGGTGACCCGGACACGGTACTGCCCCTTGAGGGGCGTCAGCTCCTCAACGTTGGGGTCGGCCAGGAGCGCCCGTTGCGGTGCAACCCCCTTCAGGCGACGTACGAGGCTGGCGTCGGCCTCAAAGCGGTAGGCGTCCGACGCCTTTGAGCTCAGGTCGGCGACCTTGATCTCGCGGTCGTCCGGGGTGAACCACGTCACCTCCACGAAGGGCTGCTTCTCGCTGAAGCTCGCGTAGGTGAAGAGGCTCAGTTCCTGGGGGAAGTAGTCCGCAGTCCAGTCGAAGGTGAAGTCAAGCGTGGCATCGGTGATTCCGGGCGTCGAGCGATCCAATGACTTTTCGGCGGTGCCCGCGCGAGTGTCCAGGACCACCGTCGCGGGTAGGTCGGATTGTCGGAAGAGGTTGGTCCAGGAGGGAGAGGCGTTCTTCGGGTAGTCCTGCCAGACCTCCTCGCCGCCCCGCCACAGGCGGATAGCCTCACCGTAGGGCATTGTAACCAGAGTGTAGACGGCCAGACCCACCACCACGGCTATGATAAGGAGGCCGACGATGGCCGACGGGTACTCAGTGAGCTCGCGCCAAGCCCTCATCGCTGCGCGCCTCCGTTGCCGCCCACCTTCACCCGTGGGTCCACCAGGGCGTAGACGAAGTCCAGCAGGAACACCGTGATGGCCAGCAGGTAAGCGTAGATGATGGCAATGCCCACGATCACCGGAGTGTCGTAGAGGTTGATGGCGCGGAAGTTGAGCCGCCCAAGTCCGGGCCAGTTGAACACCGTCTCCAGAATGATGGCGCCGGTCCAGAGGCTGATGAGAATGAGGGCGAAGTTCGTGATAATGGTGGGGAGGGTGGGCCGGAGTATGTAGCGGCTCTCGATAACCCGGTCGGGCAGGCCCTTGGCCTTGGCCATGTCGACGTAGTCCTCGCTCGAGTAGATCAGGAAGAACGTGCGCCAGTTGTAGATGGTGAGCACTCCGGAGCTCAGCACCAGCGCCAGGACCGGCAAGATCAGGTGCCTGATCAGGCTGATGGCGTAGGCGGTCGGGTCAGACGGGGGCGGGGCATCCACCATGCCACCGAAAGGCAACAGGCGCAGAAGGCCGGCGAAGATGAGGATTAGGAAGAGCCCGTAGAACCACCCGGGCGCTGCGCCCGTAGGGGCGAGCGCGATCACGAGTCGGTCCGCCCAGCTGCCGTAGGAGCGGGATAGCGCCAGGGCAGCGAAAATACTGACCACGAAGAGGATGAGCTGGGCGGCCCCCATTAGCAGCAGTGTCGGGGGAAGCCTCTCCAGGATGATGAGACGTACCAGTTTCGAGCCGCTGTCGCTGGTGAGGTACTCGGCGCGACCCAGGTTGAGGGTCAGGGCATCCTTGAGGAAGCGGACACTTCGGATGGCGAACGGCTGATCCAGACCCAGTCGCCCTTCCTCTATGGCTACCAAGTCGCTGATGAGGGTGCGCCGCTGATCTACTGTCAGGTTCTGGTAGGCCTTGTTCAGGGTGACCGAGATTGAGATCGACTCCCGAATGGAACCCTTGCGGATCTCGTCGACATACCCGCCCATGTTGGCGATCAGAATGGTCAAGTAGATGCCGATGACTACGGTGATGAGCAGCACTACCAGCCGCGTCGCTGAGTACCGGAAGAGCCGGCTCAGAGTGCTGATGCGTGCCTGCCGGTGCAGCTTCGCTGCCTCATCGGCGCGTTGCGTAACCGCTGCCTGCGTCATTGCTCCCTCGCAGAACCGAGATCGGATATGCCGGGGGCGAGGCTCGGCCTCGCCCCCGAAGTCTGGGCCGTGAGCTAAGCCACCGGCCCGGTGAGGCTAGGGAGCCGTGACAAACTGCATTGAGGCAAAGGTAGGAACGGCAACCAGCTCAGACACGACGACGACCTCAATCCGGTTCGAACCGCTTTCCAGCTTGCCGGTCGTCTCTCCATCCAAAGTGACGCCCCACAGCCCATCACTGACTGCCTCGGCCTCGCCGCTGGCAGCTAGTTCGCCGGTGGCATCAAACAGGAGGTACTTCACCTGTTCGATGTCAGCCTGCGGATAGGGAGCGTCGTCAAAGGTAACGGCCACTTCAAACGCGGCTTCCTCGCCGATCGTTACGCGGCTCTCTCCCGTGACCTCTGCCACTGCGATCGCAGCCTGCCCGAAACGATCCCACCGGGTGGCAGGGTCGGGGTGATCCGCGAAGCGCTGCAGCACTACCGTGCCCTCGACTGGGTAGGCTCGCTCCAGGTAGTAAGGGCCGGTGCCGATCCAGAAGTGGCCGTAGGTGCTGTAGAAGTCGCTCAAGTTGGACCAACGCTCAGCCGCATCCTCGGCAGTGACGTACTCGCCCAGGGTGGGCGCGTAGGGAATGTGGGCCTCTCCCGCGGCTATATCGAGCTGAGCCTTCAGGCTGTCCAGAGTCGGGCCGGAGATCATGCTCAGCCACTCGATCTCGTTGGCGTCGGCCTTTGCCGCCGAGAAGGCAGCCTGGCCGGCAGCTTCTACAAGCCCGCCCAGACCCAGCACGTGCCAGGAGCCTTCGCCGAAGCTGAAGGCGGGGAACCAAGTGTTGACGATGTCCTCAGCGTCAAGGAAGGCACTGTCGCTGTAGGTCTCGATGACCAGCGGCTCGGTGGAGACGATCTTGAAGCCTTTCAGGCTGGTCAAGAGCGAGTCCAGGTCCGGTACTGCCGACTCGTCGTAGATGGCGCTCGCTTCCTTGGCGCGGTCAAAGGTCATGATCATGCCCATGACCACGTCGGCGACGGAGAAGCTGCTGCCATCATGCCACTTCAGAGTGCTGGTGATGTCGGCCGGGTAGTAGACCGTGGTCTTGGTCTTAGCCGTGACCGGCTCCGAAGACTTCTCACCCACGGTGATGAACTGCTGCTTCTCGGCGTCCCAGTCGGCCCAGGCATCGGCCGGGACCTCGATGGACGGCGCGAAGTCGAGCGTCAACCAGTCGAGGGTCTTTGTGACGGGTACACCTTCCTGCACCACCACCTCGGCGCGCTCGATCCGGTTGGGGAGGGCCAGACCGGTGTACGGGTCCCCGATGAGGCCGAAGTCGCCGGTGGCGCGGATGGGCATCTGGTCGTAGATCCAGTTAGTGCCGGCAATGGGGTTCCAGGGCTCAGTTAGGATGCTTGCGGTGGCGACCGTCATCTCGCCGCCAACCTGATCCACGTAGCGGATGGTGTAAGCCCAAAGCGGGGTGCCATACACGGCGCCGTAAAGGTCGTAGGCCGTCTGCATCTCCACCCGATGCGGGGTGATGCTGGCCCGATCCACCAGCCAAACGCGGACCGAGTCCTTCAGGGCGAGCTCGAGGGCTTCGGCCAGCATGGCGGTACGCTCTTCCATGGTGGTGAAGTCGTTGTTCTCGATGCGCTCGGCAAGCTTGTCGAACTCCTCCGCGGGGGCGTAGGCCGCCCACAAGGGCACGCCCAGGCCACGAGCAGTGTAGAAGTAGCTGAAGTTGTCGGCCAGGTTTCGCGGTACCGCGGTTGTGACCCAGCCGCCGGTGTAGATGTGGAACTTGCCGTCACCAGGATTGCCGCGCATCCAGATGGGGGATGCATCAGCGGCCGCTTTGTAGTCGCGGGTGCAGGTGAACCCGATGGCCTCGAGCTGGCTGGCGACGTAGTCACCGATGAGTTGGCGCTCGTCCTCGTTGCGAATGAGGACGATGATCTCCACCGGCTCGCCCTCGTACATCCACTTGCCGTCTTCCATGGTGGCCCCGAGCTTCTCCAGCTCAGTGGCGAAGATCTCCTTGGCCGTGTCCAGGTTGTAGGCGTACTTGATCTCGAGCTGGCGGGCAACGTCGGCCAGCCGGACGTAGTCGGTGGAGGCGGTGTTGAAGGGAAGCCACCGTGGGGTCGCCAGGCCGCCCATAATCTCCTGGGCGATGTACTCGCGGTCCAGGAGGTAGTTGAGGGCCTCGCGCATTGCGGGGACGGCAAAGGGGTTGAGCTTGCCGGTACCCTCGAACACCGGGCCAGAAGGGTTGAGGGTCAGCTCGTTGTAGGAGCCATACGACCGGTAGCTGCCCAGCACCGGATCGGCGTCGACCTTGTCCGCCACGTCACGGCTACTGACGGTGTAGGCGTAGAGGTCAATGTCGCCGGCCTGAAGACGACTGACGGCAGCGTCCGCCGACGGCTACTCCACTAGAACGATAGTGTCCAACCAGGCTCCCGTGCGTTCCCCCTCCGCCTCCACGGGAGCAACCACCTCTTCGGCTTCCGGGACAGCGGTAGCCTCTGGTGCGGGCGCAGTGGCGCCCCCGCACCCCGCCAGGACGAGTCCCATCACCACGAGGATCGCGACCATACAAGTGAGTCTCCGTACCGACATCAGTCCCCTCCAGCTAGCGAGATAGGTCCACGGACCAGCCGTTAGTTGGCATGAGCGCACCGGATTGCGCCACTACCCGGCATGCCCATGCGGGGCGACTCCGGCGTAGAGCGACTCGGCATTGCGTCGGACCAACACGCCGGACGATAGGCCCGACAGAGCCGATGCGGATAACGGTACTCATTTGATAGGTACGTTTGCCAGCATAGCATCGGATCGCTGGCATGGTCAACCACAAGC
>JAAYAV010000467.1 GCA_012719195.1 Anaerolineae bacterium
GCGAGGCGGCGCTTCCAGTGGTAGCGAGGCAAGAGGCTCAAGCGCGGATCACCTCGTGTACCAACGGAGCCGCGGCCGGGGCGGCCTCGGACACTGAGAACGCCGACAACAGCCGTGCCAGGCCGGCGTGCAGGTGCGCTTCCGTGGACGCATGCAGCGTCGCCAGGGGCTCACCTGCCTGGACTTCGTCGCCAACCGTGTGCCGCAGCACCACTCCCGCTCCTAGGTCGATCCCGTCGTCCCTTCGCTGTCGCCCGGCGCCGAGTGCCATGGCCGCCTGCCCCACTGCGCGGGCATCCACACGGGCTAAAAAGCCGCTACTGTCGGCGTGCACCGCGGCGGTCAAGGAGGCGACCGGGAGTCTGCCCGCTGCCAATGACTCGGCATCACCGCCCTGCGCCTCCACCAGCTCCAGCATCTTGTCGGCAGCGCGGCCCGAGCGGAGCGCCTCCTCGGCTCTCGCCACCCCGTCCTCGGGCGAGCGGGCCACACCGGCGGCAGACAGCATCTCGCCCGCGATCAGGCTGCAGTGCCCGCGCAGGTCGTCCGGGCCGCCGCCACGAAGAGTCTCCATGGCCTCCAGGACCTCCAGCGAGTTGCCCACCGCCCGTCCCAGTGGACGACTCATATCGCCTAGAAGGGCGGCCATGCGGCGACCCTCGGCCGTTCCGATGGCGACCATGGCGGCGGCCAGCGCTTGACCGCGCTCTCGGTCCGGCATGAAGGCTCCCGAACCCACCTTGACATCAAGCACCACGCTCGGGCAGCCGAGCGCCAGCTTCTTGCTCATCACACTGGCCGCGATCAGCGGGACCGAGTCGACCGTGGCCGTGACATCTCTCAGCGCGTACAGGCGGCCATCGGCGGGGACTAGGTCGGCGGACTGGGCGGCGATGGCGGCCCCGACCCGGCTCACGATCCGCTCGAACTCCTCCACGCTGAGGTCGGAGCGGAAGCCGGGGATGGCCTCCAGTTTGTCCAGTGTCCCACCGGTGAAGCCGAGGCCGCGCCCGGACATCTTGGGGACCACGGCCCCGAGCGAGGCGCACAGCGGCACAATGACCAGGGAGGTCTTGTCGCCCACACCCCCGGTGGAATGCTTGTCGACCGAGCGGGGGCCGAAGTGGCCGAGGGGGAAGGTGCGCCCCGAGTCGCGTAGCGCACCGGTGAGCTCGACGGTTTCCTCTTCGCTCAAGCCTCTCAGGTAGGCGGCCATGAGCCAAGCCGAGATCTGATAGTCGGCGGCGCCGCCGACTGCAGCGAGCACGAACTCCCTCAGTTCACCGCGGTGGTGTTCTTGTCCGTCACGTTTCGCGGCGATAAACTGCACAATGTCCATGTTGTACTCCTCGCTCGGAGTCTACCACGGTTGTCGGGCAGACGGTACACGGAAGCCACTCGCCTGGGATGGGTGGAACACCGGCGGCGCCGCCAGTGGTACATCCCTCTTCCCCTCCTGAAGGTTGGTTGACTGTCTATGAAGACTGGTCCCATCACGGTAATCGGAGCCGGATTGGCTGGGTGTGAGGCCGCCTGGCAGATTGCTGGGCGCGGTGTGCCGGTGCGTCTCTACGAGATGCGCCCGAATCAGATGACCCCGGCCCACACGGGTGGTCGTTTCGCCGAGCTGGTGTGTTCGAACTCGCTGGGCTCCAACCTGCCCGACCGCGCTCCCGGACTGCTTAAGGCGGAGTTGCGCCGGCTAGCATCGCTTATCCTGACTGTCGCCGATCGACACGCCGTGCCGGCGGGAGGGGCCTTGGCGGTGGACCGGGACGGTTTCGCCCAAGCGGTGACTCAGGCAGTGGAGGGGCAGCCGCTAATCACCGTGATACGCGAAGAAGTGGCCGAGCTCCCCGCTGACCGACCCTTGGTGCTGGCGGCCGGTCCACTGATGTCCCCCGCGCTTACGACGGATGCCTCCCGCCTGACCGGGGCGGGGGGCCTGGCCTTCTACGATGCCATGGCGCCGATCGTGACGCAGGATTCCATCGACATGTCTGTAGCCTTCCGGGCCGGGCGCTATGGCCAGGAAAGCGACTACATCAACTGCCCGCTCTCGGAGGAGGAGTATCGCCGGTTCGTGGACGCTCTTCTGAGCGCCGAACTGGCGCCTTTGCGCGGATTCGAGGCCGAGGACCGCCGGTTCTTTGAGGCCTGTCTGCCTGTGGAGGTCCTGGCGCGCCGAGGAGAGATGGCCCTCGCCTACGGGCCACTACGGCCGGTGGGGCTCACTGATCCGCGGACCGGGGGCCGTCCCTTCGCCGTGGTGCAGCTGCGGCAGGACGATGCCGCCGCCACTCTGTACAACCTGGTGGGCTTCCAAACGAACCTGCGCTTCGGCGAGCAAGACCGGGTGTTCCGCCTGATACCGGGGCTGGAGCGAGCCGAGTTCGTCCGGTACGGGCAGATGCACCGCAATACGTTCCTCGACTCGCCCCGGCTTCTCGGTGCCGACTTCGAGATGCGGCGTGAGCCCGGCATGTTCGTGGCCGGCCAGCTGACCGGCACCGAGGGTTACGTCGGCAGCACGGCATCGGGGTGGGTAGCAGGCGTGAACGCGGCGCGCCGACTGTATGGTCGGAGCATACTCTCGTTCCCGCCCGAGACCATGATCGGGGCGCTGAGCCGCTATATCAGCAACGAGGAACTGGCCGACTTCCAGCCCATGAAGCCGAACTTCGGCCTGCTTCCACCACTCGACGTGCGCTACCGCAAGAGAGAGAGGTATGGTGCCTACGCCGCCAGGGCGATGCAGGCACTTGACCGCTTCATCGTACAGGAGGACCTGTTGCCAAAGGGGGCGACGGCCTGATTCATACGCCGGAGGGATTCCAGAAAATGCGAGCCGCGAGAAGAATCACTGATCTACCGCCCTACCCCTTTGCCAGCCTTGGTCGCGTGGTGGCCGGCCTCGTCGCCTCAGGCGTCGACGTTATCCGCCTGGACATCGGCAGTCCCGACCTACCTCCGGACAACTCCATCATCGACGCCCTGCAGCGATCGGCGTCACGACCGAACCAGCACGGTTACGGCGGCTACACCGGCACCAAGCAGTTTCGCCAGGCGGTGACCTTGTACTATGCGAACCGCTTCAGCGTCCAGGTGGACCCGGAGACCGAGGTCATTCCTCTCCTCGGCAGCAAGGAAGGTATCGCCAACATGGCCACCGCCTGGCTCGATCCGGGCGATGTCGCCCTAGTGCCCGACCCCGGTTACCCAACTTACAGCATGGGCCCGGTAATGGCGGGGGCCGAGTACTACGCCATGCCTCTTCTGGAGGAGAACGACTTTCTTCCTGACCTGGCCGCCATTCCCAGCGACGTCCTCCGTCGGTCTCGGCTAATGTGGCTCAACTACCCGAACAACCCGACCGGTGTCGCCGCGCCGGAGGGATACCTGAAGAGTGTGGTCGACTTCTGTAAGGCTCACGAACTACTGCTCTGCTTCGATGCTCCCTACGCGGACAACACCTATGACGGCTACCGAGCCCCCAGCATCCTTGCCATCCCAGGGGCGATGGACGTGGCGCTCGAGTTCAACTCCCTCTCCAAGAGCCACAACCTCGCCGGTTGGCGGGTGGCGATGGCCGTCGGCAACCGCGAGGCCGTCAAGGCCCTGGGACTGGTGAAGAGCAACGTCGATTCCGGAATCGCCCTCCCGGTTCAGGAAATGGCCATCGAGGCCCTGACCGGTGACCAGAGCTGGCTGGACGCCCGCAACCGCGTCTACGCCGAGCGCATGGAGGTTACCATCGACGCCCTGAAGCGGATGGGGCTGGGGGTACGGCGGCCGGCGGGCGCGATATACATCTGGACCCCGGTTCCGGAGGGCTGGACCAGCGCCCGGTTCTGCCAGGAGCTTCTGAGCAATACCGGCGTCAGCCTCGCGCC
>JAAYAV010000073.1 GCA_012719195.1 Anaerolineae bacterium
ATGGTGGTGATGCGGTCGAGCAGGTACGCCGCCAGTTCCGGCCGAAGAGCAAAGTCCAGCAGCAGTTCCTCCATGCCGCGCATCTGCCAGGCCACCTCGAAGATGGTGGTGGCCAACGCCCCGCCCACAGCGAGGTCGCGCTCGTGATAGCGCTCGATGGCGGCGGCGGCGGGCGGCACGCGCTCGGGCGCCGCCAGGTCGGGATAGGGGTAGGCCTCGAACTCGGCCAGGGTTGCGAACGAGCGCATGGAGGGGACGTAGCGCTGGAAGTGGTGAAAGGTGCCGGGGATGTGCGCCGTGCCCCACTCGCTCAGGGTGGCGCCCTCCGGCAGATCGGCGTGGTAACGGGCGAAGGCTTCCCGACGAAGGCGCGCCTCCGCCGGTTGCTTGTTCGGCGGCAGGCCCAGTCCGACGAAGCGGACGTCGACGCCGAAGTACTCCTCGGGGTCGTCACGGCCGGTCCTTTCCTGGAAGAGGCGGCGAACGGGCGGGGTGAGGCCCCAACTGAGGTCCTTGGGCACCCGATCGGGCCGCTGGCGGGCGACGGCCGTAAGCACTCTCTCCCTGGGGGTCAAGTAGGCACCTCACGCAGCGAGCTGGGAGCCGGCGGCGCGGCGCGGTTGCCACCGCTGCCGCCCGGGTCTAGCATATCCGAGTGCCACTGATCCGACCACCCCGACCGGCAACCTGCGGCCCGGTCTGGTCGGCTCCCAAGGTCACACAGCGCCGGTCGCAACTCCGCGGCGGTGCAACAGCAGGAGGAGACGTTGATCATTGACTTCCACACTCACATCGGGGACTTCGGTCGCGCCTGGCGCGAGGAAGGCACTGCGGTCACCTTCGAGAACCTAATCCAGCGGCTGGACGACGAGGGGATAGACAAGGCGGTGCTGCTGCCCATCTACGTCTCGCCCGATGCCATCTATCCGGGGTTCATAATTGACCCGCGCATGTCGGTGCACGACCAGGTGGTTGACGCGGCCAAGTTCTCTGACCGCATCATCATCTTCGGCAACCTGGACCCGCGCTGGTCCGGCGGCGCCACCCGGGGCGACTTCGCGCCCTATCTGGACTGGTTCGCCGAGCACGGCTGTCGGGGCATCGGTGAGATCACCTCGAACCTGCCCTTCGACGATCCGCGGGTGATCAACATGTTCCAGCAGATCGGCAAGCGTCGCTGGCCGGTGGTCTTCCACGGTACCGGCTTCGCGCCGGGCACCTACGGCCTGCAGGATGATCCCGGATCGCCCCGGCTGGAGAGGCTGCTCGCCGCCGCTCCGGAGACGCCCATCGTCGGGCACGGCCCCGGCTTCTGGGCCGAGATCGGTCCGATCACTGCGGAGGCCAAGAACGGCTACCCCTCGGGCCCCATCCCGGAGGAGGGCTCGCTGCCCAAGCTGCTGCGCCGCTTCCCCAACCTCTACTGCGACATCTCGGCGGGCAGCGGCTACCGGGCCATCACCCGCGATCGCGAGTTCGGCATTCGCTTCTTGCAGGAGTTCCAGGATCAGATCGTCTTCGCCACAGACGTGACGAGCTGCAAGCCGGAGGCGCGCACGGACCACCTGGGTCTGCTGCAGCGGCTGCGCGATGAGGGTCAACTCGACCAGGCCGCCTACGACAAGATCACCGGCGGGAACGCCCAGCGGCTGGTCGGCCTAGCCTAGGACAGGACGGCGGGGCGCCCTGGGGGCAGCCGAGTCAGTCGGTGCGTACGATGTCGACCCGGACACGAGCCACCAGGGCGCCTACGGCTCCGAGCGCGGCCAGGAGCGGGTAGGCCAGCGCGAGGGCCCCTCCCACCACTACCCCGGCGGTAAGAGGGATCTCCATCAGCACATCGCCTTCCTCGTTGCGCACGATAACGCGACGCACGTTGCCTTTGGCGACCAGTTCCTTCACCCGCTCCACTAGCTCGGACCCGGCTATCTCCACTCGTTCGGTCCAGGCCTGTTCGGAACCCGGTCTGTGCTCGTCCATCGGGCCTCCCGATGTGTGTGGTTGCGGGGCGCTGCGCCCGGTGGGCAAGCACCCAGTGGTGCCAGTATAGTCGGGGGTGCCTGCGTCGTCGATGGTATCGGGTGGGGAAAATCCGGTGGCAGAGGTGGACCGAGGGATGGAGCGAATCGAGGACATGTGGCAGGGTGATCGGCTCGTGAGCGAGCTGGGCCTGAAGCTGGAGGCGGCGGAGGAGGGGCACGGGCGCGTCTCGGTGCGGGTGGAGGAGCGCTTCCTCAATGCCCACGGCATCGGCCACGGGGTGCTCATCTTCGCGTTGGCCGATGCCGCCTTCGCCGTGGCCACCAACTCAGTTACCGATGCCGTCGGAATCCAGTACAGCCTCAACGTCTTCCGCGCAGCTCTTCCGGGAGAGACCCTCTTCGGCGAGGCCCGCTTGCTGCACCGGGGCAAGCGGTCGCTGGTGTGCGAGTTCACGGTGGTCAACGAGGCGGGGCGCACGCTGGCGCAGGGACAGGCGACGGCCCTGCCCGTTGCCCGCGATGCCTACCAGCAGATGGCCGCGCCCGGCGGATGAGTCCCGTCGCCGCGGCCCCAGGGACGCCGGCGGCGCGTCCGCCCCTTTCCCGGGCCGAACAAAATCGGGCCTCTCCGGTGGCTGGGCGGAGACCCGTCGCTGCGCGCTTGGTGACGCGGTAGGGTATGATCCGGCTCCGTTCGGCATCCCAGCCCGGCGCACCCCAGTCTGCCGCCGCCGGCACGTCGGGCGGGCGACGGCTCAGTCCACGTCGCAGATGGCGAACGTCTTCCTCAGCGTCTCGATCACGTCCCCCTTGGGCTTCAGTTCGTGCCCCACGTATAGGTCATAGCCGGTGGCGGAGATGGCACGGCAGATGCCGGTGTAGTTGAGCTCCTGGAAGTCGTCCATGTCCTGGCGCCCCGGATTGCCGGCGGTATGGAAGTGCCCGATCCAGCGGATGTTGTTGCGGAGGGTACGGATGATGTCGCCTTCCATGATCTGCATGTGGTAGATATCAAAGAGAAGCTTGACGCGTGGGCTGTTCACCCTCTCGCAGACGGCCACGCCCCAGGCGGTGTGATCGCACTGGTAGCCCGGGTGGTCAACCTTGGAGTTGAGCAGTTCCATGTTCAGGTTGACGCCCTTACGCTCGGCGTAGGGTGCCACCCGCTTGAGCCCGTCTGACACGGCCTCGATAGCTTCCATTTCCGACATGTGCGGCTGCCGGTTGCCGGCGAAGCAGATCAGGCCGGGGATGTCGTGCTTGGCGGCCAGGTCGATGGAAGCGATGAGTTCGCTCTCGATGCGATCGTGGTTGCTCCTCTGGTTGAGGCCGTCCGGCAGGGAGTCGTGGCCGCTCATGATCGCCACCTGCAGGCCGTGCCCGCGAGCGAGAGCAACCACCTCGTCCAGGTCAGGTCCCGGTTTCCACAGCTCGGTGGCGGCGTACCCGATCTCCTTACCGGCCCGGAACAGGTCCTGCAGGGGCATTTCGGCGGGCCGTACCATGGGGTAGCAGATGGACTGCTTGATGGGCATCGTCATACCTCCGTGTGAAGAGTGGCGGACTACGGCCGGGTGGCGGGAGCCTAGTGTCCGCCGGCGATGAGCGACGTGGCCAAGGCCACGGCGACGCCGGCAGCGACGGCAAGTGAAGCCGCTGGCCGGTTATCCAGCTCGACCTCGGGCAGCAGGTGCGATCCGCCCACGTAGAAGAGGGCTCCAGCCGATACGCCCAGCAGGAGGCCCAGCGTCGGGGCCTCGAGGCGGTGTATGAAGGGATAGGAGATGAAGGCCCCGAGCGGCGTGGTGGCGGCGGCAGCGATGATGGCGCCCAGGAAGGACTTTCGCCGGCTGTAGCCGGAGCGATGCAGGAGCAGGTAGCAGATGGCTCCCTCGGGCACCTCGTGCAACACCAGGCCCAAAGCGGATAGCGCTCCCAGCAGGGCGCTGACGCTGAAGGTGACGGAGTAGATAACGCCGTCAACCAGGGAATGGAACCCGATTCCGACGACCGCGATCAGGTCGGATCCGGCGTGATGAGCGTCGGAGTCACCGTTGTGCTCGTGTCCGATGTGGAGGTGCATGACTTGGTTGAGGGCGAACAGCCCAAGAAAGCCGGCAAGCATGGCGTAGCCGGCGTCGTGGCTCAGTTCCAGCGCCTCCGGTACCAGGTGTAGCGACGATACCGTGAGCAGGGCCCCAGCAGCGAAGGCGGCCAGGTACACCGAGTTGCTGCGGGCCCAGTGGCCGTAGCGGGACACGATCCAGATGCCGACGGTGCAGGCCAGGAACGCTAGTGCGGCGGCTATGGCAAGGGGCATGAAGGGGTCCGATAGCATTCGTACTGTCCTTAGGTCGGTAGTGGCTCGACATCCCCGAGCTGCATCGGGCACTGCCCCCGAATGTACTCCAAGATCGCCTACCAGTCCATCCACGCGATGTTGCCGTTGTGCCTTCTGGCAGCATGACCCACAATGGTCTGTGACCGGCCGCAGGCTCTCTGTCTCCGCGGCCGGGAGGAGGATAGACTCGTATGATCGACTGGATCGCCGCCATGCAGCGGCGACGGAGCGTGCGCCACTTCGCCTCCGAGGACCTGCCAGAGGAGGCGGTGGCGGGGCTGCGCATGGCGACGGAGGCGCAGGAGCCGCTGGATGAAGACGTCGACGCCGAGGTGCAGCTGGTGCCCTATGAGGCGGTGGGCAGTCGTACCGCGGTGGGGGCGGTGGGCGTGGTGGACCGGGCGCCGTGGTACCTAGTCGGGCTGGCGGAGCCGCACCCAGGGCGAATGGAGGAGTTGGGCTTCCGCATGGAGCAGGTTGTCCTGACGGCCACCGCCTACGGGCTCGGTACCTGCTGGATCGGCGGGTTCTACCGCCCCGGTCAGCTGGGCGAACGCCTGGACCGTTCCGGCGACGAGGTGATCGCCATCAGTCCGGTGGGAGTGCCGCAGTCGGGCCGGCGAGGCCGCTGGATACAGGCGGTAGTCCACGGGGTGGCGGCCCGCGGAGGGCGACGCAAGCCGCTGGAGGAGTTCGCCTTCTGGCAGCGCTGGGGAGCTCCGGTGCAGCGGCAGGCGGTGCCGCCGGAGATGTGGCAGGCGCTGGAGATGGCCCAGGCGGCTCCATCCTGGTCGAACGTGCAGCCCTGGTACTTCCTCATGAGCGAGAATATGGTGCTGGCGTTGGGCGACAGCCGCCCACAGCGAGGCAACAACCGGCCCGGCCGGCCCTACTACCGCCTGGACGTGGGTATCGCCATGAGCCACTTCTGGCTGACCCTGAATCAGCTCGGCTACCGCGGAAGCTGGTCCTCGCTCGGCGGCCAGGAGTACCTCGCCCATGGCGCACTGGACATCCCGGAACACATCGTGCCCATCGCCACGCTGGTGCTGTAGGCGGACTAGCGTGCCTTGGCCGGCCTTGGCCGAGGCGGCACAGGGGGCGGCAGGCGCGAAGGTTGCTCGAGGAGGAGACTAGCGATGGCAACCGAGCGATCACGTGAGTCGCTCCTGGAGTGGCTCCTGCAACCGGCCGACCCGGGGCCGCGGTATCTAGCGCTGCGCGACCTGGCCGGCCACGCCGCCGACGA
>JAAYAV010000468.1 GCA_012719195.1 Anaerolineae bacterium
CAGCCAGCCGATCAGCGGCAGGTCGCCCCCCGGCGCACCGGCTCCCAGTTCCGCCCAGCGTCGGATCAGTAGCAGCCCCCCTTCCAGGTTCCCCAGCACCGCCACCGCCAGGGCGGCGGCCACTCCCGCCCAGAAGCGGTGGTGCTTCACCAGGCTCGCGCCCAGGGTGAAGGCGGAGGCCGCCGTCAGGGAGAAGAAAAGCGCCAAGGCCAGGTTGAAGGCCACCTCGGGCGGAATCCCGCTCAGCTTGGTCAGGCACGACACCAGGTAGAGGCCATAGTAGTAGTAGTTGATGATGCCGCCGGCATAGAAGGGGTCGTAGGGCGGGAACTGGGCGCTCTTGAGCACGGCCCAGAGGAAGCCCATCTCCATCGGGCGCTCTCCGCCCCACCAGGGGTGCCAGAGGTCGGGGTTGAGGAGCCGCACCCCCACCCAGACGAGATAGGCGGCCAGGGCCACCCCCTCCGCCGCCGCCAGCTCTCTCCCGTGTTCGCGAAGGTAGGCGCGCCAGCCGCGCCGGCGTCTCCAGGCCAGCGCCGCCCCAATCATCCCCAGCAGCCCCAGCATAGCGCCGAGAGCCGGAGCGGTGTTGGCCGACAGCCCGGCGTTCGCCGCCAGCCACACCGGGTAGGCGACCAGCAGCAGCCCGATCACTCGTGCCAGCGCCCAGCCACCCGCCCACAGCCGCCCCAGCAGGCGCTGTGTCAGGGGCCAGGCGGCCAGGCCCACCGCCGTCGCCACCAGCCACCACCAGGCCACCGCCGCGATCCCGTCGCGTGCCCAGCGGTTCCAGCCGAAGTCGTCCACGGTGGGGAAGTCGTCCACCGCCACCGGCAGCAGGAGGTCCTCTTCGCGACTCGTCTCGCTCACCAGGGGCTGAAAGAGGGAGCGAAGATCGGCCTCGGTGAGGCGCGAACTGCGGCCGAAGATCATCACCTTGGGATGGTCGTAGACGGTGAAGCTCTCATCCGCTCCGTCGTCGGCGAAGGTGACAGACCCCAGCGACGGGTAGGAGGTGAACTCCTTGACCAGGGTGAACCCGAGGCGCCCCTGGAAGAGCAGCTCATAGTAGCGGTTGGACACCGGGAAGCGGTCTTGCAGCCGGGGAAGCCAACCGTAGAACCGATTGCTGCTGACAATGATGTAGTCGGCCCGCAGCAGGCGGTCCACCAGCATGTCCACCTTGGCCTGGTCGTCCGGCTCCTGTAGCGGGAAGGCCAGCACCTCGAAACGGCTCTCCGCCGACATCCCCCGCCCGTCCACCTCCATCCCATAAGGGATGAGGTCGTCCCACTCCTCCTTGGTGATGACGCTACCGGCGGGCAAGTTGCGGTAGATCCACTCCGACGCCTCTTGGCGGGTGAAGGCGTTCCGGTACACGGAGGAGAAAGCAAGCGACCAGACAACGGCGTACACCACCGTCAACCCACCGAGGGCGCAGGCGAGAGCGCGACGCCGTCGTGCCAGGGCCGCCAGCATGCCCGCCCCTAGGACGTAGAGAGCCGGCGTGAGCGGGGCGCCGTAGCGCATGAACTTGACCATGAAGCCGCCGGTCAACAGGAAGTAGGGCAGCACCCAGGCCAGCACCACGATGGCGCCTACCTTCACGCTGCCGCTACGCAGCCTGATCAGCGTCCAGGCCAGCCCGCCGAAGCCCAGCAGCCCCGGCAGCCAGCCCATTCCCCAGCGGAGCTGCTGCAGTATGGGGTAGAGGTAGGCGGTCGTGCCTCGGTACTGGCGGGTGTAGGGGAAGTCGTACGTCCCCCGCACCATGCCGCCCTCTTTCTGAAAACTGTCCAAGAACATGGGCAGATCAAGAACCACGTACGGGCTGACGAGGAGGAAGGTGATAGCGCCGGCCAGAAAGCTGATCACCGCCAGGCGGGCGCGCTCCGCCGCGCTCCGTGACCCCGACCGCATGGCGAAGGCCACGATCCAGGCCAGGCCCAGGGCGGCAGCGCTGGACTTGGAGGCGACCGCCAGAGCCAGGCTAATGCCGGCGAAGACAGCCTCGCGCCGGCCGCCCCCTTGCCCCACCCGCACCAGCCAGTAGAGTGTCAGGGTGACGAAGAAAGCGAGTACCGTATCCACGGCGAAGAAGTGGGATAGCTGGATGTGCAGCACGGTGAGGGACAGAAGCGCCGCCGCCAGAAGTCCCGCCGCTTGGCCGAACAACCGTCGTCCCAGGGCATAGACCACCAGAATGGTGCCGGCGTCCGCCAGGGCGCTGAGCACGCGTCCGACGAACACCATCTGCCACAGGTTGGTGGAGCGGGCCAGGTCGGCAGCCGCATCCGCTCCGATGAGCGGGCGCAGCGGAGTGGCTGCCTTTTCCAGCAGCACGCTGAGCCCCTTCAGCACGTAGACCGGGAAGTGACCGTAGGCGAAGGTCTCCGGTTGCCGAACGCGGCCGGCTCCCGGGCGCGAGAAGGGGTTGAGCGGGCTGGAGCGGACGTCCAGGAACTGCTCCAGGCTGGCGGGCCACTCCACCGTGTCCGCCACCATGAGCACGTGGCGCTCGTCGGGATGCGCCAGGTTCCCGTGG
Source organism: Anaerolineae bacterium (assembly GCA_012719195.1). Taxonomy (GTDB): domain Bacteria; phylum Chloroflexota; class Anaerolineae; order DRVO01; family DRVO01; genus Ch71. The sequence continues at coordinate 2,546 of JAAYAV010000468.1, forward strand.
TCCCAGTCCAGTTTCTGGAGGCGCAGAAGAAGGCCGCCGGTCAGCAACACCACCAGCAGCACCGGCTCGATCGCCGCAGACAGCCGCTTTCGCAAGCCGGACTCCCCCTCGACCATGATCAGCGCGGGCATTCTACGAGCCGCTCCGCGCCGCGGCAACCGACCTCAATCGCCGCCCATCACGACACGTAAACGCACTCTCCGGCAGCGGCCGCCAAGTTGCGATGGCCCGCCGCCCTGGCTATCATGAGATCGGGCGGGCCGGTACGCCAACCCCGGGCCTGCCCCTTTTGTTTGCCCGCCCACCCTGCCTGAGCGAGAGGAGACAAGCGTGAAGTACATCTTCTGCACTGGCGGTGTCGTGAGTTCGGTCGGAAAAGGCGTCACCGTAGCCGCCGTGGGGCGGCTCCTTCGTGCCCGCGGCCTTCGCGTCTCCGTTCAGAAGCTCGACCCCTACCTCAACGTAGATCCCGGCACCATGTCTCCCTACCAACACGGCGAGGTCTTCGTCACCGAGGACGGCGCCGAGACTGACCTCGACCTCGGGCACTACGAGCGCTTCGTGGATACCAACCTCACCCGCGACAGCAGCGTCTCCAGCGGCCAGATCTACAGCGACGTCATCGCGCGCGAGCGCCGCGGCGACTACCTCGGCGGCACCATCCAGGTGATCCCGCACGTGACCAACGAGATCAAGCGCCGCATCGCCTCGGTCGGCCGGGGCAGCGACACCGACGTGGTCATTGTCGAAGTGGGCGGCACCGTGGGCGACATCGAAGGGCTGCCCTTCCTGGAGGCCATCCGCCAGATGCGCAAGGATGTCGGCCGAGAGAATACCCTCTACATCCACGTCACCCTCCTCCCCCACATTGGCAGCACCGGCGAACTGAAGACCAAGCCCACCCAGCACAGCGTCCGCGAGTTGCGCAGCATCGGCATTCAGCCGGACGTCATCGTCTGCCGGGCCGATTACCCCGTCCCCGACTCCATCCGAGACAAGGTGTCCCTCTTCTGCGACGTGGACCTCGAGGCCGTCATCCCCCTGCAGAGCGCCCAGTCCATCTACGAGGTGGTCCTTATGCTCGCGCAGCGCGGCCTGGGAGACTTGCTCGTCGAGCGGCTCAATCTCGGCGCCAGCGCCAGCGACCTGAGCGACTGGGCGGCCCTGGTGAACGAGATCCAGCGTCCCAAGCCGCCCCTCACCATCGGCATCGTGGGCAAGTACGTGGAGCTCCACGACGCCTACCTCAGCGTCCGCGAGGCGCTCTTCCACGCCGCCGTCGCCGTAGGCCGTGACCTCGAGACGCGCTGGATCTCCGCCGAGGATCTGGAACGCAGCCCGGCCGAGGAACTGCTGAAGGGGCTGGACGGTATCGTGGTGCCGGGCGGATTTGGCGACCGTGGCGTAGAGGGGAAGATCGTGGCCGCCCGCTACGCCCGCACGAATCGCCTGCCCTACCTCGGCCTCTGCCTGGGTATGCAGGTGATGGTCATCGAACTGGCCCGCCACGCCACCGGCTCCGAGGAGGCCAACAGCACCGAGTTCGACCTCAACACGCGTTTCCCCGTCATCGACCTGTTGCCCGAGCAGCGCTCTATCTCCGACCTGGGTGGCTCCATGCGCTTGGGCTCCTACCCTTGCGTCCTGGTTCCGGGCACCAAGGCGGCGGCAGCCTACAGAACCGACTTAGTCCACGAGCGCCATCGCCATCGCTTCGAGCTCAACAACGAGTACCGTGGCCTTCTGAAGGAGGCCGGAATGGCCTTCAGCGGCCTGTCTCCCGACGGCCGGCTGGTGGAGATCGCGGAAGTAGTGGACCACCCGTGGATGGTGGGAAGTCAGTTCCACCCCGAGTTCAAGTCGCGGCCGCTGCGGCCGCATCCCCTGTTCCGGGCGTTCGCCATGGCCGCCGTTAGGCAACGCAAGCAGTCCGAGGCGACCGCGGCTTCCTATCCGGCCGGCTAGTCGAAGCCGTATAGCACCAGGGCAACGGCTAGGGCCCAAAGCGAGACACAAACAATGAGGGGTCGGTCCCGGAGAGCGATGTCCTCCGGCGCTCCACCCATACCCCGCACCTGCACCAGGTACATGTAGCGGAACAACCCGTATATGACGAAGGGGATCGTCAGCATCATGGCGTGGTTGTCGGGCAGGTTGGGCGCGGAGAAGGTGTAGAGCGAGTACGCCATCAGAGTGGTGGAGGTCACCACCATGCTGTACTGGTCCAGCAGCGGTACGGTGTAGTCGTCCAAGGTGGCACGGTGGCTGCCGGCATTCTCGGCCAGAAGCACCACTTCGTGCCGCCGCTTGCTGATGGCGATGAACAGGGCCAGCAGCGTCGTGCACACATAGAGCCAAGGTGAGAACCGCGCCACGTCAACCACCACCACCCCAGCAGCAACCCGGAGCACGAACCCAGTCGCGATGGACAGCAGGTCCAGGATGACGTGCGCCTTGAGCAAGAACGAGTACGCCAGGTTCACCAGGAAGTAGATGGCCGTGACGGCGAGAAACGGCGTCCCCAGCGCGTACGCCCCCGCCAGCGATAGAGCCAGCAGGGCCACCACCGCCGCTCGGGCCGCGGCCGACGACAGACGGCCTGACGCCAACGGACGGTTGCGCTTGCGCGGGTGCGAACGGTCCTTCTCGATGTCGGCCAGGTCGTTCATGGCATAGACCGCGCCCGACACCAGGCAGAACACCACCACCGCCAGCAGGGCCCGCGCCACGTAGTGCGGCTCGAGCAGTTTGCCGTCGAACACCAGGGCGGCCAGAATGAACACCTGCTTGGCCCACTGCTTCGGGCGCATGGTCTTGAGGAGTTCGGTGGCCACGTTTCCGCGCGTGCCGGAGGGCGTGTGCATGGGCTCATCTTAGGGCAGCCGTCCCAACCGGGTCAAAGCTCGGCCACCACGACAGGGATAGCCGCTTTCTGCGGGAGGTTGACTCAGTGACTCAGCGCAATATGGACAGCACCACGGTTGACCAAATCATCTACATCGGCCAGCTGATGTACGAGCGGTTCCTCACCGACGCCGCCGGCGGAAACGTCAGTACCAAGGTCGGCGACCACATCTACCTCACCCCGCGGTACGCCGGCGCTCGCTACCACTGGCGCCTGAGACGCGACCTGGTGAACGTGCTTGACCTCGAACGCAACGTCCTCCACGGACCTAGCCCCATCTCGCGCGAAAGCGACATGCACCTCGCCCTCTACGAGGCCTTCCCCCAGATCGGCAGCGTCATCCACGCCCACGCCCCCAATCTCATGGTGTTCTC
>JAAYAV010000469.1 GCA_012719195.1 Anaerolineae bacterium
GCTGGCCTCGCCCACCACGGCGCAGTCGGCTGTGACTCCGTCGGCGGCCAGCATCTGGGTGCCCAAGCCGCCGGTCTCTTCGTGCACCACGGCAGTAACCAGGACGTCGCCGTCCGGCCGGCGGCCGCTCTCCCGAAGAAGCGCGACGGCGTACACCTGTGCCGCCAGGGAGGCCTTCATGTCGGCCGCGCCCCGCCCGTGCAGACGCCCATCGACGATGACACCGGCATAGGGCGGGTGCTCCCAGGCGCTCAGTGGCCCCGGATCAACGTGATCCATGTGACCGTTGAGCATCACCGAGCGGCCGGAAGCGGCGCCCTTGAGGCGGCCGATGACGTTGCCGGCGCGATCCGACCACACGTCATCGAACCCGATCGCCCTCATCTCAGCCTCCACCAGACGGGCCACGTCGCCCTCCTGGCCGGAGAGGCTGGGCGTCTGCACCAGACGCTGGGCGAAGCCGACCAGCCTAGGCCGCGCTCTCTCTGCCTCAGTAGTCAGTCCAAACATCGTCCCCACCTAGCGATCTCGTTGTCCGTATTGTAGGGGTTAGCCGCTCACCGGCCAACGCGCCGCCCATCACCCCACCTCGCAGACTAGATCGGGGTGGCGGAGCGCCTCCTCCCAGATCGGCCCGCGAGACAGGAACCCGAGCGCTCTTCCGCTTCCGCGCACCACGAGCAGACGGTCACCGGCCGTCACGCCGACTTTTTCCGGCAGCCGGAGCCTTCGCTCGGCGTCGATGTGCCCGCGGGCCACCGCGCGCGACTCCAAGAGCAGGGCCGAACCGGTCAGAAGCCGCGGCGTCGTCAGGCCAAACCCGCCCGAGGTGCGGCTACCCCGCAGGAAGAGCGCTTCCTCTCCCACGGCGAATCCATACTCCGACCAGGCCTCCGCGGGGACGGGCAGTTCCCGCTCCGGTCCCACCATCACCCAGGCGAATACCCACTTCCCGCCCTTGGCCAACTGCGGCATGTACGCCTCCTCGAGCCCGTTGCCTGCCTCCGGCCCCGCGCGGCTGGCGCTCCAGCTTGGCACCGGCGGCCGAAGTCGGCAAGAGTGGCGCGGACCGCGCCTGGCGACCGGCGCTGCGCCACGGGCTTTGCCCCAACCCTTCCGATCGCCTATAATGCGTGCGGCATTTGGGGCTTTGTGCCCCTACTGCATTGGCAGAGTCGTTCCCTGGGAACGCTACCGAGCGAGGGTATATCAAGGAGGTAGTACAGGACCATGGCCGATACGAAGTGGGTGTATTTGTTTGAGGAAGGCAACGCTAGCATGCGCAACCTGCTGGGCGGCAAGGGCGCCAACCTGGCCGAGATGGCCGGCGCCGGCCTCCCGGTGCCTCCTGGGTTCTCCATCACGACCGAAGCCTGCAACGCCTACACCGACCTGGGCAACAAGTTCCCCGAGGGCATGTGGGAGCAGGTCCTGGAGAGCATGAAGGTCGTTGAGAAGAAGACGGGCAAGAAGTTGGGCGACCCGTCCAACCCGCTCCTCATCTCCGTGCGCAGCGGCGCCCGTGTCTCCATGCCCGGCATGATGGACACCGTCCTCAACCTGGGCCTCAACGACGAAACCCTCAAGGGCATCGCCAAGGGCACCGGCAACGAGCGCTTCGCCTATGATGCCTACCGGCGCTTCATCCAGATGTTCTCCCGCATCGTGCGGCATCTGGATCCCGAGCCATTCGAGCACATCCTCACTGAGTACAAGGAGAAGACAGCCGGCAAGCTGGATACCGATCTCACGGCCGACATGCTCAAGGAGATCGTCCAGCGCTTCAAGGCGCTCTTCAAGAAGGAGACGGGCGAGGACTTCCCCAC
>JAAYAV010000470.1 GCA_012719195.1 Anaerolineae bacterium
CCCGCCAACACAAGCAAGTCTCCCTCGCGCACGCGGCCACTCTCGATGGCGCGACAGAGGGCGATGGGGATGGACGACGAGGAGGTGTTGCCGCACCACTCGAGCGTCTCCATCACCTGGGTGGGCTCCAACCCCAAGGCCGTCCGTGCCGACTCGGTGATTCGCCCGTTAGCCTGATGGGGTATGAGTAGAGAGATCTCGCTCACCTCGGCGCCGATGCGACTAAGCACCTCACGTACGGAGCGTTCCAGGGCCTTGACGGCAAAGCGGTAGACCTCGCGGCCCTCCATGCGCAGGAAGTGTTGGCGGGCGCTGAGCGTGTCGGCGCAGGCGGGGAGTCTCGCCCCACCGGCGGGAACGTAGAGAAGTTCGGCGCCCGATCCGTCCGATCCCAGGTACGTGCCGAGGATGCCGCCCGGGTTCTCCGCCGCCTGCAGCACCACCGCACCAGCGCCGTCTCCGAAGAGGACGCAGGTGCCGCGGTCCTCCCAGTCCAGGAAGCGTGTCATGGTCTCGGAGCCGATGACGACAGCCAGACGGGCGTTGCCGGCACGAATGGCCTGCTCGGCCTGGGCCAGGGCGTAGACGAAACCGGTGCAGCCGGCGCTGATGTCATAGGCGGCCGCGTGCCGGGCGCCGATAGCGTCCTGGACCAGGCTGGCGGAAGCGGGGAAGAGGTACTCGGGCGAGATGGTGGCCACCACGATCAGGTCCACGCGCCTGGGGTCCACCGCCGCCACCGCCAGCGCACGCCGTGCCGCCTCGATGGCCATGCTGCCTGTACTCTCGTCCTCGGCCGCTATCCTTCGCTCGCGTATGCCGGTTCGCGAGCGGATCCATTCGTCGCTGGTATCAAGCCGGGATTCCAGTTCGGCGTTAGTGAGTATCTTCTCAGGGAGGTAGCAGCCCCACCCGACGATGTGAGCGGACAATGGCATAGCAATGACTCGTAGCTAGGGTGTGAGGTGCGGTTCTGACACTATGGCAGAACACGCGGCCGCCCCGGAGGTTGCACTTCCGGTGGGCGGCGGGCCCGGTGGCGCTTCGCTTGCCAGGTCCGTCGCCGCTGAGTATGGTGACGCTGTCTGCCGTCTCGGCGGTGCAAAGGTGAGGATGCTATGTCGTGTTTCGAGAAGTTCCACGAGCTGCTCAAGGAGCGGGGCTTCCGCCTGACGCCCCAGCGGGAGGCGATCGTGGAGGCGCTGCATCAAGTGCAGGGCGATACCGTGACCGCCGAGCGCATCCACGAGTTGGTGGGCCAGCTAGAGCCCGGCATCGATCTGGCCACAGTGTACCGCACGCTGGAGATGCTGTCTCAGATCGAGTTCGTCAAGAGCATCGATTCCGGCGGTAAAGTGCGCCTGTGGCAGTTCGTCGGCGCCGAAGACCCCCACCCGCACCTGCTCTGTCGCTCCTGCGGCATGCTCTTCGGGGTGGAGCCGGCCGAGCTGGAGCAACTGTCCGGCCAACTGCGCGAGCTGTACGGCTTCGACATCGATATTGGCCAGCTGACCATCCCCGGTCTCTGTCCCGCGTGTCGCCAGGGCAGATAGCCGGGACGGCACCCAGCCCCACCCAGCGCCACAGCGCCCGGCCCATCGAGCCGGGCCGGATCCAACGACAGCCGCGTCCCTTGAGTGGCGGACGCGGCTGTCATGACGAAGCAGACTGCACATAGACACGATGGACACGAAACGCTGACCCAGCCTGCGACTTCAGGGCGGGGGGCCTTCTGGCCTGCACTGGGCAACTGATCGGCGAAGATGAGCAGCCACAAAGACCGGGTGCCAGAGTGTCGATGCGATCCTACAGACTGAGGCGTTCCCTCACAGATGAGGCGTGATCCTCAGTCGGTGCGTGAATTCCGATCGGGTACCGACTAGATCCAGCCACTCGCGGCGGTGGTTACGCGCTTAGTCCACTCACCATCGCGAACGTGGCTCTGAAGAGCCACCTTCTCTTCCGTCGAGAGTTCGAAGCGTCCGAGAGCGGCGGCATCGGCCGTCAACTCGTCTACGCGGAGATCGCCCTTGCTTGCCTTGTACACCAGCTTGCTCAAATCGCTCATGACTTCCACTCCTGGCGTGCTTTAGTGACACCCGGTATTCCCCGCCCCTACTAGCACATGTGCAACCGGCTTGCCGGTGGACTCCCCCCCGGGAGCTTCAGCGGCCAGGTTCTGGCCTTCTGTCCCCCGGCATCCTGCACACGTGGGTAGTATGTTACACATATTCACGTCATAAGTCCAGGGCCAGTATGTATGAATTCGGTTACAGCTCCCCTGGCGCTTTAGTACTATACGGCAGTCGGGACTTCGCCTAGCCGGAAAAGGCGGCACGCACGCGTTCCAGAAGAGTGGCGGCGGTCCTATCAAGGAACTCCGCTCCGGCCGCAGCCGTCGCGTTTCGTGGGTCGAACTCGGCGCGGACGGTATGCCCGGGGGTAGGGTTTCCGGAGAACGTAGGGCCGTCCACCACCGCCCAGTCGGTGTTGCGCAAGGGGTGATCGAGCGCCGGTAGGCGCTCCAGGTCCACCAGCTCCGGGTGCAGGGCGAGCATGGCGGCAGTCTCGAAGATGTCGGCGTGCCCGGCCAGGGTAGCCACGGCTCCCGACTCGTCCGTCACCTCGGGGAAGGGCATCACCAACAGGGCGCGCGCGGGACCGGCGGCGGTGAAGGCAGCGGCCAGCCGCTGCAGAGTGGCGATCTGGTTTTCGGCTCCATGCCCGTTCACGATGACGATCTCGCGGTAGCCGAGTTCCACCAGGCGGGCCAGGGCCTCGCGCACCGCGGTGGAAAACACTTCCTCGGGGTAGTAGAGGCTGGGCACGGCGTTGGCCGGGAAGTCCATCCCCACGATCCACTCATCCCCGCCGAAACCGATGTCGCGCAGCATCTCGGGCCGCCGCTCCCGCTCCGTGCCGCAGAACACAGCGGGATGGACGACGCCACCTATCTCGGCCGCCGCCCGCATGGCCGCCTCGTGGGCCAGCATCATGTCTACCCCCAGGGGCAGGTGCGGCCCGTGCCACTCAATGCTGCCCGTCGGCAGGAACACAAGCGGGCGATGGGCTTGCTCGGCCAGGATCTCATCCGGCCGAAGGTACTCCAGTCTGGTCTCCCGACGGGTCTCGCTCATGATGCGCCTCCCATACTCCGGTTCGAGACGTACGTGGTTCGATGATCACTTGCCCTCGCCCATGAGAGCCAGGGCTTCCGCCAGCGTCGGCTGGGCCGGGGTGCCGCCCGCCGCCCGTGTGGAGAGGGACCCACAGGCGCAACCGAGACGAAGGCTACGTTCCAGGCTCCAATCGTGCAGGTATCCATAGAGGAACCCGGCGTCGAAGGAATCCCCGGCACCGGTGGTGTCCACCACCGTCACCGGGTGGCCCGAGCACGCGGCGCGGGTGGAGCCGGCCGCGCCCAGCGCACCGCGGGCGCCCAGCTTGACGGCGACGACCGGAATGCGCGCCGCGAGTCCTTCTAGTGCCTCCTCCGGCGTAGCGGTCCCGGCGAGCCGGGGAGCCTCCTCCTCATTGGGCAGGAGCACATCCGTCTCAAGGAGGGCCGAACGCACCTGGCCGTTCCAGCGATCGTCCGGATCCCAGCCCGTGTCGAGTGAAGTGGTGCAGCCCTGCCTGCGCGCACGACGCATCAGGGCGGCGGCCCCGGGTAGCAGGCCGGTCTGCAAGAAAACGGTGGTCAGGTGCAGGTGTCGGGCCGCCGCCAGGTCCGCATCGCCGACCATGTCGCCGCGCAACAGGGCGATGGTGCCCAGGTAGGTAAGCATGGCCCGATCGGTAGGCTCGGAGAGGCTGACGGTGATGCCGGTGCGCGGCTCGTCTACCCGGACCACGCGGCTGGTGTCTATCCCGCGCTCTTCCATGCCCCTTAGCATGAAGTCGCCGAAGGCGTCTTTCCCCACTAGGCCCAGGAAGGCCACCCGCAGCCCGAGCCGGGCGGCGCCGCAGGCGAAGATCACCGAGGAAGAGCCGAGCGTCAGGGTGGCATCGTCCAGTAGCCTCTCCCGCCCGAATTCCGGCCGCACGCGCTTGCCGCTCAGAATCAGATCGACGTTGATCTCGCCTGCCACCAGCAGGTCGAAAGGACGCTCACCCGACATGACCACTCCCACCACCGGATGCTCGCAGCCGCCCGGGCGGCCCGGCGAGGCCAGTCTAGGCTGCCGGGCCGGTGGCGGTCAATGGGGCCGGTTGGCGGGGGCTCGCCGCCCTGCGCTATGCTGTCCCGGCCCGTCCAGGGCGGCAGTTCGCGAGGTGGCCCGAGGTTAGTGAAGGACCGAGAGAAGGACCGTTACATTCTGGAGCAGTTCATCCACATCTACTGCCGCGGCAAGCACGGCACCCCCCGGGGCTCGCTGTGCCCGGACTGCGCCGACCTGCTCGCCTATGCCGAAGAGCGGTTGCGGCGCTGCCCGCACGATCCTAAGCCGGCGTGCAAGAACTGTCCCATCCACTGCTACCGCCCCGCCTATCGGGAGCGCATCCGCGAGGTCATGCGCTACTCGGGGAAGCGGCTCATCCTCCAGGGCCGGCTGGACCTGCTCTGGCACTACCTCCGCTAGGCGCGCCCGCCCGGCTTCAGGCGTCCTGCCCGGCCATGTGGCGCAAGACGCGCAAGGTCATGCGTGCGTCAGCCAGAGCGTCATGGCCCTGGAAGGCGCCCAGGCGGCACCGCTCAGCGGCGGCGCTGAGGCTATGCCAGCGGTAGTCGCCGTAGCGGTCGTTCCACTCCCCCACAAAGCGGGCGAAGAGCCGCATCACGCAGTGGGCCGGCGGCGGCAGGAAGCGTACTCGCCAGGTGCTCGCCGTCTGGCGCAGCAGACGCAGGTCGAAGGCGGCGTTGTAGACACAGAGGGACCGGTTCCGCAGTAAGGGCTCCAGCTCCGCCAACACCTCGGCCCCGGTAGGCGCGTCCAGCACATGCACGTCTTGAATGCCGTGCACGCGGGTGGCATCGGGAGGGATGGTTCGCGAGGGGCGCACCAGCGTGTTGAGGACCGTCTCGCCCCACACGTCCACCGCCGCCACCTGGACCACTTCGTCGGTGGGTCCCAGGCCGGTGGTCTCCGTGTCCAGGATGAGCGGGTCCTCCGCCAACCACTCGGCGGCTGTCAGTCCCGCGCCCTCGCTGCTATGGCCGTCTCCGCGAATACGCCTGAAGCTCATTGGCCTCGATCCACTAGATATTGAGAGCGGCGGGGTCGGACCCTACCCTTCCCGGCGGTAGCCGCCCTCGGAGTTAAGTACCTGGCCCACCACCCAGCGACCGTCGTCGCTCACCAGCCACGCGATGAGGCGGGCGGGGTCATCCGGTTGGCCGAAGTCGCCCCCGGGGAACCGGTCCCGCAGCTTCTCCAGCACGTCATCGGGCAGGTAGACGCCCTCGTCAAGGTAGCCCGTGTTCACCGGTCCGGGATTGACGGTGTTGAGGACGATGTTGCGCCCGATCAGCCAGTGTGCCACCGACAGCGTCATCCCGGCCAAGGCGGCCTTGGAAGTCGCGTAGGCGATCTCGTCGCTCATCGGCCCCAGTTGCTGGCCCGATGTCATCCAGATCACCCGGCCCCCGGCGCGGGCGTCGTGCTGGGCGGCGAAGGCCCGCGTGGCCAAGATAGTCGAGCGCGCGTTCACCTGCCAGTGGGCATCCAGCTTCGCGGGCGTCATGTCGGCCAGGGTGCCGTCGCCACCGCTCCGGGCATGGTTGCACACCAGGATGTCGAGGTGGCCCATCTCTGCCCGGGCCGCCTCGATGAGGGCGTCGGCCGCGTCCGCCCCACTCAGGTCGAGTCCCACATCGGCCAACCGCGCCCCGGCCACCAGTTCCGTCCGCAGCAGAGCCATGACCTCACCCACGTTGTCCGCCCCCCACTGCTGGGCGGCATCGTTGGTGCTCCAGTGCTGGAGGAAGAGCGAGGCACCCATCTGGGCCAGGCGCGAGGCTATGGCGAAGCCAATCCCCCTTCGCCGGCTGACGCCGGTGACCACGGCCACTCGGCCGGCCAGCGGCAAGCGGTCCTCAACTAATAGCGGCATCGCGCTGCTCCTCAGTCGGCTCCAG
>JAAYAV010000074.1 GCA_012719195.1 Anaerolineae bacterium
GCACTGACCGAGGAGCACAACCGGGTGGCGGAAGCTCCGTTCGACTCCACCCGCAAGCGCATGGCCACCGTCCACCCCGACGGAGCCGCTGGCCGCTACGTGGTCTACGTTAAGGGCGCTCCCGACATTCTGGTAGACCTCTCCACCCGCCTGGTCACTGCCGAGGGCATCGTGGAGATGACCCCGGAGCGTAAGGCCGAGATCCTGGAACGTAACCGCCAGATGGCCGGCCAGGCCCTGCGCGTGCTTGGCGTCGCCTATCGCGAGACGAACGACCTATCCGACAACCCTACCCCTGAGGATCTGGAGCACGACCTCGCCTTCGTCGGCCTGTTGGGCATGATCGACCCGCCCCGGCCCGAAGTTCGGACCGCCATCCAGGTAGCCCGTCGCGCCGGCCTCGGCACCTACATGGTCACGGGCGACTACCGCGAGACGGCGGTGGCCATCGGCCGCGACCTCGGGCTCATGAACGAGGGTGACCTGGTCCTGAGCGGAGCGGAGATCTCCGAGATCCCCGACGACGAGTTCGTGAAGATAGCACCCAAAGTGCGGGTATACGCCCGGGTATCCCCCGAGCACAAGGTCCGCCTTGTAGAAGCCCTGCGCGCCAACGGTCACGTGGTGGCCATGACGGGTGACGGCGTCAACGACGCGCCGGCAGTCAAGCGCGCCAACATCGGTGTTGCCATGGGCATCACCGGCACGGACGTCACCAAGCAGACGGCCGACATGGTCCTCACCGACGACAACTACGCTTCCATCGTCGCAGCCATCGAGGAAGGCCGCATCATCTACTCCAACATCCGCAAGTTCGTCTACTACCTGCTCTCGTGCAACGTCGGCGAGATCCTCATCGTCTTCATCGCCACCTTGCTCGGCTGGCCCATCCCGTTGACGGCCATCCAGTTGCTGGTGCTCAACCTACTCACCGACGGCGCCCCCGCGCTGGCCCTCGGCCTCGAGAAGGGCGACCCCGACATCATGGATCGGCCGCCGCGCCCCGTCACCGAACCCATTCTGAACCGGGAGATGCTGGTCGGTATTGCCGTGCAGGCCGTGGCGATCGCCGCCGCGACCCTCACTGCCTACCGGCTCGGCATGTACTGGTTCCCGGATGACATCGGCATGGCCCGGGCCATGGCCTTCGCCACCTTGACCCTAAGTGAGCTCTTCCGGGCCTACACCGCCCGCTCGGAGTACTTCTCCGTGTTCAAGATCGGCTTCTTCAGCAACCGCTTCATGCAGTATGCCGTGCTCGTATCCATCACCATCCTGGTGCTGATGTTCTACGTTCCCGCCCTGCATGATGTATTCGACACTCGGGCGCTCACCTTCGCCCACTGGCTTGACATCCTGCCGCTGGCTCTGGTGCCCTCCGTCGCCGCCGAGGCCACCAAGGCTCTCCTGCTGCGGCGCCTGGCCCTCAAGCGGCAGAGCACCGCCGGAGCCTAGGTCCGATCCACCCCATAGAGGTGTACGAGGGGCGCGTCCTTTGCGGACGCGCCCCTCAGCCGTTAGGCCCTCACTAAAGAACCCCACTCCCCTGCCGATAACCAACCTGAGACTCGTTCAGGAGACTGATCCGGATGCGCAACGAGACACGAGAGACCGAAGAGACACCGGACGGCGGCACCTGGTACCTGGCCCAGGTCGCCGACGGTGCCTGGCGCATCCAAGTTCGCTCCGCCGCCGAGGTGTCACCCCGTCGGGTGCTGGACCACCTTTCCGGCTATCCCGCCGTTGTCACCACCAACGGCAACCTCTTCTACCTGGGCACCTCGCTGTTACGCCTGGCTGCCTCCCGGGACAACTAGCGGCGAAGTTCGCGCCGTAGCGCCGCCCGGGCGGCATGGTAGCCGCACATACCATGCACCCCGCCACCGGGCGGAGTGGAAGACGAGCACAGGTAGAGGCCCGGCACCGGTGTGGCGTACGGTACCGCCGCCATCACCGGCCGGAAGTACAGCTGCCGCAGATCCTGCACGCCGCCGTTGATGTCTCCCCCCACGTAGTTGGGGTTGTGGCGCTCCATCGCCATGGCGGAGAAGCCGTGCCGGGCCAGGACGCAGTCGCGGAAGCCGGGCGCAAACCGCTCGATCTGATCCTCGATGCGCTCCGTCATGTCCTCTTCGGACCCGTTGGGCACGTGGCAGTAGGCCCAGAGGGTGTGCTTGCCCTCCGGGGCCCTGGTAGCGTCGCACAGGCTCTGCTGACACACGATCACGTACGGTCGCTCCGGGTGCCGGCCCTGATTGGACTCCTCTTCGGAGAGAGCGATCTCGTCCATGCCCCCGCCCAGATGCACGGCAACCGCCCGCCGGCACGCTTCCGCCGTCCAGGGCACGGGCTCGGACAGGGCCCAGTCCAGTTTGAAGACGCCTGGGCCATAGCGGTAGCTCTCGAGAGAGCGCCGGTAGCCCAGCGGCAGGGTCGCACCGCCCAGGGAGAGAAGCTGCCGCGGTGTTACGTCGGCGAAGACCGCCGCCGCCCCGTCTAGTTCAGCCAGTGAGGCGATGGGGTGGCTGGTCTCGACCGCGCCCCCCAGGTTGCGCAGCTTGGCCGCCAAAGCGTCGGCCAGCGCCTGGGAACCGCCGCGCGCCACTGGGAAGCCGGCGGCGTGCGCTCCGGCCGCCAGTACCAGACCGAAAGCGGCTGTGGCCGGCCGGCGCAGGGGGATCATCGAGTGCGCGGCCAGGCCGGCAAAGAGCGCCTTAGCGCGCGGGGTGGAGAAGGTGAGGTTGGCCAGCGTTCGCGCCGGCCACAACGCCTTCATCCCGAAGAGACCCAGTGCAATAGGGTGTCGCGGCACCTGCAACGGCGCCAGAATGTCGACCGACAGCCGCGGCCAGTCCCGCACCAGTGGGCCCACCAAGCGGCGATAGGCCCCCGCGTCGGGCCCCAAGTCGGCCGCCGTCTCGTCCACCGAGCGCGTCATGATCGCCGCCGTACCGTCGTCGAACGGATGCGCCAACAGCAGCTCGGGGTGAACCCATTCGAGGCCGAACTGGTCCAGCCCCAGTACGCTGAACAGCGGCGACCCGGAACCGAGCGCGTGGACGGCGGCGCAGACGTCGTGGCGGAAGCCCGGCAGCGTCAGCTCGGCCGTGCGCAGTCCCCCGCCGTACTGGTCCGCTCCCTCGTACACCCGCACCGGCAGCCCCTCACCAGCCAGCACCAGCGCGGCCGCCAGCCCATTGGGGCCGGAGCCGATCACTGCCACCTCCGGCACGGACACCCCGACTCCGTCCAAGTCCGTCAACGCCTACCCCCGAGCCCCCGTAGCAGGCCCGCCGCCTGATAGAGCCCCGACCAGACAGCGCTGTTGAAGATGACGCCACCCGACTCCGACCACGCCCGCTGCTCGTCCACTACTGAGGCGCAGAGCCGCGGCTTGGTGGCAGTACCCAGGTGTCGGGCCAGCTGTGATAGCGTGTGGAACCAGGACTGGTCCTCCTGGGAGAAGCCGCCCAAGATCATGGCCGTCTCCCATAGCGGGTCGGAGGCGCGCACCAGCACCTGCACCTGGGCCTCCAGCCCATCGCCCGCCATCAAAGCTCCGAACACGATGAGGCCGCAGAACATATGTCCCCGCACAGGCAGGAACACGAAGCTGTCCGGCCCCGAATAAGCGACCTGGATGCCGGTGATGAGCTGCATGCCGGGCGGAACCGTCAGGGTGATCACACCGGGTGCTCCGGGCGCGACACCGGCCGGTCCCAGGTGCATGCGATTGCCTGCGGGCCAGAAGTCACCGAAGTGGTCCCTCCACTCGCTGACCACCGCCTCGGGCCCGATCTGCATACCGGGCAGGCCGGCCCCATAGACCTTGTGCCAGAGGCGCCCGAACCCGCTCGCCGGCCCGCAGACGGGCTGCCCCTGCACGTTGATGCGCGGCACCTCGCGCGGGAACGCGGACAGGTCCACCGGCGGCAGCGACTGGGCCCAGCCACCGTCCGCGCCTGACCCGGACGCCGGGGCGACGACCTCTGACTGGCCGGCTAGGGCGTCGGCCACCGAGGCGTAGACAGGCATCTCCTCGCCCG
The DNA here is from genome assembly GCA_012719195.1 of Anaerolineae bacterium. Classification (GTDB taxonomy): domain Bacteria; phylum Chloroflexota; class Anaerolineae; order DRVO01; family DRVO01; genus Ch71. The sequence goes on from JAAYAV010000074.1 coordinate 4,047, forward strand.
GCCACACCGCCCTGAAGGTCGCCTGGGCATAGACCGGGACGGCCGCTGCCGCCATCCGTACCCCCCGCTTATGGGCGCGCGCCTGTGCCACCGCCAGGGGCAGCAGTGCCGCACCGGACATGCTGGTCACGGCGGAGAAGTCGGCCACGACGCGTACGGCACCCGCCTCCAGGGCCTGATCCAGCGCCGCGGCGAGGCCCCCCTGTGTGCTCATGTCCAGCTTGCCCTGCAGCGGCACGACTATCTCGCCCGACGGCTGTCTCTCCAATCCTGCCAACAGGCCACTAACGTCCATGAACACCCTCCCTGGCTCACTGCCAACTTGTGCTTTCGGCAGGGTCTCGATCCCAGTCTTGAGGCTAGCAGTACGGTGCCGCCGAGTCAATGCCTAGGGGGGACTTGAGCTAGTGGCGATCAGTCCCAGGGCCAGGGCTGAGCGTTGAACCACACCCAGGGGAGCAAGTGCATGAGGGAGACGGCGCCGATGAGGACGATGGAGCGTTCCCGCTCCGGTCGGTCAAGGTAGCGGTTGAGCAGGTGGACCGCCAGCGCCGTAAGCGGAATTGCGGCTGAGGTGAAGAGGTCCCAGTCGCGCCGCCCACCGTAGTCGGGGTTCCAGACCAGGGTGAGGGCGAAGTAGGCGGCCGC
>JAAYAV010000471.1 GCA_012719195.1 Anaerolineae bacterium
CCGCCGGCACCACCTGGAACCAGAGCCTCTCGCTCGCGACGGGCGACTTCAACGGCGACCGGGCCACCGGCCGCGATGAACTGGCTCTAGCGACCTCGGAGCGTACCGGGACCTCCCAGAACATCCGCCTGCACCTCTTCTCCATGTCATGTGCCGACGGCGCCGCCTGCAGCTCCTCGCCCGCTCTCACCATCACCAAGCATCCCACTGTGACCCAACTGGGCGACACGATCTCGGACGGGGGGATGCCGCGCCGGGTGCAGATAGCATCCGGTCTCTTCGACATGAGCTCCGGCAACATCCGGCACCGGCAGTTGGGCGTGGCCTACACCGTCACCGAGGGTCCCGGACGCGGAGGACGGTTGCGCTTGGCCAGCATGGACGCCGCCTTGGGCGTCACCCTCGGCACGCCAGTGTCAACGCTACTAGTGAACAGCGAGCAGTTCTGGCTCGCCGCCGGCGGCTTCAAGGGCAACCGCTCCAGCAGCGACCCTCTCTGGTCGTTAGCCTGGTCGGGCTGGCAGCCCAGCGACTACGTGTACATGTTCTTCCACCCCATTGCGGGCGGGCTGGTTCACATGGGCACCTCTGGGACAGCCGATCCAGGCACGTACGTGTCCCCGGCCACCTCGGGCGTCCGCGCCCAGTTGGTGGCGGTGGACACGGACGGTGACACCATGTACCTGGGTGCCCCCATTCACATGATCATGTACGACGTAGTGAACATGGACTTCATACTGCAGGAGCCGCCCAAGCACGCCTTCTGGGATCCGGCCGCTGCCCAGGTGGTGAGCGTGAGTCGTACTCCTGACTTCAACATCACCATGTCCACTAAGGCGGGCGACGTGTTCAGCACCACCAGCCGCGATACGGCCGACTGGGCCATCGGCGGCTCGCTCACGGCCAGCGCCAAGGCCACCGTGAGTGGCAGCACCAGCGTCGTCATCGCCAAGGCGTCGGCGGAGGCATCGCTGGAAATCGAGGGGAAGGTCGGCTACGACTACCAGCAGCACGAGGCCGACTTCGGAGTCGACGACTCCAGCCGCGAGGTTTCCTTCTCCGGCAGCACCAACACCGACGACTACCTGATCGGCCGTCTGCAGACGCTCCACATCTGGCGCTATCGCATCTACGGGATGACGCTCGATTCCGGTGAGAGCCCCTTCTTCGAGGTCGTGATCCCCGGCGACTCGACTGGGCTGTCGGGCGAGCAGCTCGACCAGCTCGGCGTCCTGCAGACCGCGGCAGGAGGTATGAACTTCGATTGGTACCAGCCGATGCACGAGAACGGCAACATCCTGTCTTACCCGGCCCCGACCACTGCCGTACTCAACCCGGCCGATCTGGGCAGCTACACCATTCCCTGCGAGCCGGGCACAACCGGATGCGTGGATGGGCGGAAGACCGTAACAGAGCTTCTCCTGGAGCCGACCGTCTGGTACTGCGACGGCAACACCGGCGACTGGGCGCTCACCTTCTCCAGCAAGAGCGGCGGCGGGACGGAGCGCAGCTCCTCGCACACCCTGGCGGAGAACGCCGCCATCAGGGGCTCATCCTCAGCCACAGTGGAGGTCGGGCTGGGCAAGAACAAGGCCTCCATGAGCACCGAGCTGAAGGCCGAAGCGGAGTTCCACAACTCCAATAGCTGGGGCAGCGCCGGAACCTCCGAGTTCTCCACCAGCTCCAGCACCGGCATAACTCTCAACCGTAAGGGCTGCAACGCCGAGAACGCCTACGCTTACTACCCGGTGCTGTACCAGACGGCCGACGGTGCCATCAAGGCTACCTTCGCCGTAGACCCACTGGGCGGCCAGTACGGCGGCGCCTTCTGGCGAGACCACTACGGACAAGTCCCGGATCTGGCCCTGAACCTACCCCTCCGCTTCCACTTTTCCTCCATCTCGCAGTGGAACACCGGCAACTGGGTACCCACCGTCAGCAGCACCCGCAAGCAAATGCGCGGCTTCTTCGTCCGGCATAACACGCCCAACTCCGTCACCGGTGTCTACGATGAGTACGGTGGCCCCGTTTGGGACGGCGACACCGTGCGCCTGGAGGCGCGCGTCTACAACTACAGCGTATCCCAGTCCGTACCGGCAGGCGTGGAGGCGCGCTTCGACGCCGTTCCCTACGACTACGGAAGCAACCGCGAGACCGGTGCACGCTTCACCATCGGCACCGCCACGCTCGGGGCGCTCCTGCCCCGGGAAATGGCGACCGCCGCGATCCTTTGGGACACCACCGGAATGGCTGGTGTCGCCTCACAGATGTACCGCATATACGTTGTGCTCGATCCTAAGGATCAGCTAGAGAACGAGAAGTACGAGACCGAGAGCCAGGCCACCCAGTTCTACAAAACCGTCGACTTGACACACCCCGCAGGCGAGTACTGGACCTCCTGTGCGGACCTGTCGCCTGAGGAATACGCCGCCAAGGTCTGCATCGATCCCGGCCAGAACAACGAGGGCTTCGGCTTCGTCACCGTGGCCAAGCCCGTCGTCCAGGCCGGTCCGGCCGACGGTCCCGGCGCCGACATCAGCATGGAGCCGGACGGTATCTCCGCCCTGGACGATGACGCAACCCTGACCTCCGGATCTCTGAGGACGCCCATCGGCCGACCCGTCGAGATCCGCGTCACCGTGCACACCGACAAGCCCAACGCGGAGTACCGTCAGGTCATCATCTTCGACGGCGACCCCAACGCAGGCGGCGTGGCCATCGCCGGCAAGCGCGTGACGCTCGGCAGCATCGCGGAAGAGGGCAACTCGGCCTGGTTCGAGTGGGTGCCCAACAGCGTCGGCCCGCACCGGCTCTACGCTGTGGTGACGGAGGCCAGCGACGACCCCGTGCCCGACAACAACGTAGCTGTGCTCGATCTGGACGTGCACTGGCTGCCCACTACCACCTTCCTGCCGCAGGTCCCAAAGTAGCAGCGGCAGAGTCGCGAATCACGAGGAGGGCCGTCGCGAGGCGGCCCTTTCCCCTGTTTGTGGGCAATTGCCGCCTGGGCTACCAGGAACTGAAACGGTGCATGGGCTTGACGGGCCCGCCGGCTCCCATGTAGCCTGAATTCGGTGCAGGGCAGCTACCAACTGCACCTTACGCGACCCCTCCCATCTTGAGAGCGAATGAGATCGTTAGCTGAGGAGTGAGGAGACATGGCGATGGATCTGTTCGGTTTACTCAAGCGAGATCACAAGGAACTTCAGGACCTCATGGACGAGATGATGAAGCGGACCGGCAGGGACGCCCAGCGAGCGGACCTGTTCCGCCAGATCCAGGCGGAGCTTCTTCCCCACATGGCGGCCGAGGAGCTGGTCCTCTATCCAGAGTTGTTGAAGCACTCCGAGAGCGAGATGATCGCCTTGGAGGGGATCGAGGAGCACAAGCTCGCTGAGAGCGTGCGCGTTCAGTTGGTCGAGGAGACGATAACGTCCAATCGCTGGCTGGCCATGTTCAAGGTCATGAAGGAGAGTATCGAGCATCACGTCGAGGAGGAAGAGGGCGAGCTCTTCGACAAGGCCAAGCAGGTCCTGAGCGATTCGCTCCTCAAAGAACTCGCCTCTCGGTTTGAGGCGGAGAAGAAGAAGGCGGCCGGCTAGTCGTTCGTCGCCCCCCAAGCTGTGGGAAGGCGGTCGCTCTCGTCCGCCTGTCCTCGCCGAGGATATGGGAGCGGCTCGGTCCATGGGTCCGAGCCGCTCCGCTGTTCTGCCCAATCCAGCCGCCACCGGGATCTGGCCGACGGGTGCCTGCGTGTACGGCTCAAGCCTCTGGCACCACCGGGACCGATCGTGCTATCGTTCCCGCCACCACAGACAGCGGGAGCATCCCATGGACATAACCTTCCTCGGCACCTGCAGCGGCACCGAGCCCATGCCCGGCCGTCGCCACACCTCCTTTGCCGTCGAGGCGGGCGGTTGGGTCTACTTCTTCGACGCCGGCGAGGGCTGCTCCCACACCGCCCACAATCTCGGCCTGGACCTCCTGCGCCTGCGTGCTGTCTTCATCTCCCACCCGCACATAGACCATATCGGCGGCCTGCCCAACCTGCTCTGGACGGTGGTCAAGCTAGGTACCCGCAACAGCGACCCCGCCCGC
>JAAYAV010000472.1 GCA_012719195.1 Anaerolineae bacterium
CCGTCGGCGCTGATCTCCCACTTGTGAGCCAGGTTGGGGAGAATGGTCTTGGCATCCCGATCCCACATCACCAGCGGCTCGGCGCCCAGACGCGCGGCCACGTGCCCGGGGTTGGTCTCGCAGCGGAGCCAGGTGTCGCAGTAGTTGCCTACTTCGGCGATAGGCTCGATGACCATGGGGTCCACCGGAAGCCGCTCCTCCACGGGAGGGAGGGTGCCGGCCTGGACCATCTCCGCGAGCATCGGAGCCTCCTGAAAGCGCGAGGCCGAAGGTTCGGGGACGGCTGTGGCGACTGGAGCAGCGGTAGCGGCCGGAGCAGTGGTGGCGGCGGGAGCAGTAGTGGCGGCCGGGGCTGACGTGGCGGCGGGTGCAGCGGTTGGCTCCGCCACAGCCATGGTTGGGGCTGGTGATCCCCCGCAGGCGGTAACGGCTGCCGTTGTCGCTGTTGCGGCGGCTAGACGCATGAAGTCACGACGCCGAACCAACTTGCTCGCCATTGTACCTTCCTCCCTTCGGGCTAGGCTACTGCACACCAAGCGGCGACCACAACGAGCGGGGCCGGTCCTGATCCCGCGGCGCCGCGAGAGCAGCAGCGGAACTGGTTGCCCAGCAACGGATACCTCGCCACACTGACCCAGGATGAGGGATGGGTCCGGCCGACGGCCGCATTCTAGACCAGGCTGGCAACGACGGCAAAGGCAAATCCCAGCCCTGGGCGATAGTCGATGAGCAGATGGCGGTGGAAAGGGCTGGCGAAGGCCGCTGCGGCCGCGCCACAGGTGGCACTGATGGTGATCTTGCCGCTTTGCGGCCCGGGGGCTATACTCAACGATCGTTAGCCAGCGTGCAAGGAGCGAACTTACGATGCCCGAAATGCTTTCCCTGGAAGTAGGTCCTCGGGAGGTCGTCGGCAAGAAGGTCAAGGCCCTTCGCCGTGCCGGCGTGGTTCCTGGGGTAGTGTACGGGCACCACGCGGAGACCTGCCGCGTGCAGATGGACGAACGAGAGCTCGGACGGTTCCTGTCCCGGCTTAGTGCCTCTTCTCTCATTCAGGTTGTCGTGCAGGGTGAGGATAGCCCTCGTCCGGCTCTCATCCGCGACGTGCAGCGCCACGTACTCACACAGCGGATCCAGCACGTGGATTTCCTCCAGGTGGATCTCACTGAGCAGGTGCGGATTGACGTGCCGATCGTGTCTGTCGGCGAAGCTCCGATCGCCTTGCCGGAAGCGGCCGTCACGTCGGAGGACGGAACCACTCTTGTGGCCAGCCTGATCCAGGAATTGGACAGTCTGGAGGTCGAGTGCCTGCCCACCGACATTCCGACGGGCTTCAGCGTGGATGTCTCCGGGATGGCGAGCGTGCACGACGTCATCACTGTGGCGGACCTGCAGGTGCCGGAGGGGGTCACCGTCCACAACGATCCGGAGCATGTCGTCTTCCGCATCCTAGTCGAGCGGTTCGGCGAGGAAGAGGAAGATGAGGACGAGATTGCCGAAGTCGAGGTCATCACGGCTAGCGAGGCCGAGCGCCGAGCGGAAGAGCGCGAAGAAGAAGAAGAGGAAGACTAGCAGTCCTGCTGAGCTAGACTCGGCGCAGAGGATACGAGCGCGGCCACAAGAAAGTGGCCGCGCTCTTTTGTGTTCCGATCCTTCACGTCCGGGGCGGTGCGGCTACTGAGCCAGCAAGCGCATAGGATCGACCCGCTCCCCCTGCACGCGAACCTCCCAGTGCAGATGCGGTCCGGTCGAGAGCCCGGTGTTCCCCACCAGGCCAACCACGTCTCCCGCCGACACCAGGTCCCCCGTGTTCGCCTTGATCTCGCTAAGGTGGCAGTACATGGA
>JAAYAV010000075.1 GCA_012719195.1 Anaerolineae bacterium
CTCCAGGCCATGTCCCAGACGACGTGCTTGCGCCCGCGCACGTAGTAGTCGTATCCCCCCAGCACACGGGAGAGAGCCTCCACGAAGGCGAGCACTCCGAGGGCATAGAGCAGCCACAAGGCCGACTTCACCTCGCGCCAGGCCACTCGCAACACCAGGCGGTTGTCCAGGCTGGACACTTTGTGGCCGTACTTGTGGCGCAGGTGCAGGTGGCCGGCGTAGTTTCGCCGCCGCTGCCGCACGAAGTCGGTGAAGGAGTTGGGGCCCAGGTTGTAGACCACGGCGTCGGGAGCGTAGACGACCTTCAAGCCGCGTCTGATGACCAGGCTTTCGACGAAGGCCTCGTCCATGGCTACGTCGGGCGGAATGGCCTCGAGCACCTTGCGGAAGGCGATCAGCTCGCCCAGGCGCGGGATCTCGAGGCACAGGTTGTGCTCCATGGAGAGGCGCAGGTGGCTGAGATAGCCGACCATCTGCTCCGGCGCGTTGACGGGCACCTTGTGGGCGCCGGTCATGCCGACGGTGGGATCGCGGAACATGCTGACCAGGCCCTCGATGGTGGTGGGCCCGGGGAGGGTGTCGCCGCTTTCGAGGACGCAGATGTCCTCCGCCGCGTTGCGGATGAACAGGTTGACCGCCGAGGGCTTGCCCTCGCGGCGCTCCTGCAGCAGGAGACGGATGCGGTCGTCCTTGGCCATGTGCTCGCGCACGATGTCCACCGTCCGGTCGGTACAGGCGCTGGCCACCACGATGATCTCGGTTATGGCGACAGTGCTCAGCTCCTGATCCAGAAGGGCCTGGAGCAGGCGGCCGATGTTGGCTTCCTCGTTGTAGGCAGTGATGCCCACGCTGCAGCGAATCGTCTCGTCAGTCACGCGTCTCACCTGCGACCTTGGTGATGGGTCGGCTCCCTGTCTGTTGCTGGTCTTCGCGCTGTCATCCGCACTGGCTAGGTCAACCGATTCGTCTAGCGACGTACCGGTGCCACAGCCAGGCGCGGCAGTGCGGGTCGGATCTAGAACCTCCGGTATGCATCGCGGCGGTGTCGTCTGTAGTGCACGGTGATGATCCCTTCGGCCGGCTCAACTTCGTAGATGACACGGTACTGCCCCACTCGGACACGGTACAGCCTGTCAGCATCGGTTAGCTTGATCGCTCCCGCCGGAAACGGGTTGTGCGCGAAGGTCTGAATCGCCGCAATCACCCGCCGCAACGTTGTCCTGTCCAGTCCGCGAAGGTCCTTCTCCGCGGACGCGGTCAGTACGACCGCAAAGGGCTCCGTCTTGCTCTAGTCGCTTCAGCACCTGGTCCAGAGGGAGCCGCTCTTCGGTGCGGCGCTCAGCAACCACGGCAAGGTCATGCAGATCCTCGAGAAGACGCTTGTACTCCTCGAGAGGGATAATGACTGCTTGCCGTGTGCCATCTGGTGCGGTCACATACTGCCGTTCCGTGGTTACCATCGTCTTTCGCCCCTCCTCACTACCCGAACGCCGTGCGCCAGGCCACTCTCACGGTGCGGGGCAGATCGCGGTAGGTGCTCCAGCGCGTGAGTTGGCGGGCGATCCGGGAGGGGCGCCAGTAGAAGCGGCGGTAGGCCTCCTTCCACTTGCGCTCCACCAGCTCGGCCGGCAGCCCGGGCATCTCGAAGGCAGCCTTCCCCTCGAAGAAGGCGTAGTCGTCGTAGTCCTTTACCAAGATGTGCCCGTTTTGCTTCACTTGCTCGTACATGCGCGTTCCCGGGAACGGGGTGGCCATGGAGAAGTTGGCCACCAACGGATCGAGCTCGCAGGCGAAGCGGATGGTCTCGTCCATGGTCTCCTCGGTCTCGCCGGGCAGGCCGACGATGAAGAAGCCGATGGTCTCCATCTTGGCTGCTCGCGCCGCCTCGAACGCCTTGCGCACCTGGTCCAGGGTCAGCTTCTTGTCTATGGCGTCGTCGAGGATCCGCTGATTGCCGCTCTCCACACCGAAGGCGGTGCGGACACAGCCCGCCTCGCGCATTCGGGTGAGCAACTCCACGTCCGCCAGGTTGGCGCGGATCCCGTTGATCATGATCCAGGGGACGTGCTGGAGGCCCTCCTTGATGAGCAGATCGCAGATGGCTAAGACGCGCTTGCGGTCTATGTTGAAGGAGTCGTCGAGGACGCCGATCTCCTTGGCACCGCGGTCACGCACCAGCCAGCTCCATTCCGCTACCACGCTCTCCGGGGAGCGCGGCCGCCACAGCCGGGGACCGGTCTGGCAGCAGTATGAGCAGTGATAGGGGCAGCCGCGCGACGTCAGTATGGGATAACTGGGCACCCGGGGCGCATCAATGGTGGGCTGGAGATTCGTGTAGCGCTCCATCTGGAAGTGGTGGTACGCCGGGAAGGGCAGCCCGTCCAGGTCCTTGATGGGTGGCCGCGGCCGGGTGTGCCGGACCTGGTCGCCGTCCCGATAGGTGATGCCGAGGACGTTCGCCGCCACTTCTGCCCACTGCTCGCGCGGTCGCCCCTCGAGTGCGCCGCAGAGGTCTATCCAGGTGTCCTCGCCCTCACCACGCACGACGAAGTCCACGCCCGGCTGGGCCAGGCTCTCTTCCGGCAGCACGCTCGGATGCGGGCCGCCAAGCACCACAGCAGCGTCGCTCACGTCGCGGACGACGGACGCGTCTCGCCAGGCGGACTTGATTTGGATGGTGTTGGCGCTGATGCCCACGATGGCTGGGTCGAACTCGCGCACGATGTCGGCCAGGTTGCGCTTCTCCACGTTGCCGTCGTAGAGGCGCACCTCATCGCCGCGCCTCTCGGAGACGGCGGCAAGGTAGGCCAGGCCCAGAGGTGGCGACGTGCGGGTCTCTATGGGAAGGTGCACCAAAGGGGCAACTAACAGGACTCTCAATACGGACACTCCCCAGGCGCGGCCGGCTGACGGTCCGCCAGGTTGGATCGGTGCAAGCCAGTATAGCATAGGGTACTGACGGCCAACACCAATCTCCACATAAGTGGTCCGGCGCCGATGTCCGCCGAACACCTCTGGGAGTGAACTGCAGATGACGTGCCGGGCCCGCGAGGCCGCTCGTGCACCGAGTGTAGGGGCGGGATATACTGGCGGCTGGCGCGCCCGGTCCGCTGGCAGGCTCGACGGCAGGTACGTTGGTGCGGGCGCACGCAGTTAGGGATGCGAGTGAGGGAGGTGCACCGGTGCCGGTACCAAAGAACGGTATGAAGCTCACAGCTCTAGTCGTGGTCCTGGCCGTGCTGAGCATGGCTCTGGTTGGCTGCGGCGGCGCGGCTACCCCGGCCCCCACGCCGACGACGGTGGCAGCGGCGCCTACCGCGGCGACAGAGGCGACCGTGGCACCGTCCGAGCCGGCGGCAGAGGTGGGCGCGGCTAGCCTTCTGGGCGCCTACGCCGGCGCGATCGATATCGTCGGCCAGAAGCTTGCGATAGACGTCCGCATTCAGGAGGGGGAAGACGGCCTGAGCGGCGAACTGGACATCCCCGCCCAGGGCGCCTTCGGCATTCCGCTGGACAAGCTCACCTTTGAGGGCAGTACGGTCAGCTTCACCATCCTATCCGGCCCCAGTCTGGGCGTGTTCGCCGGGGAGGTGGACGCCGACGGAAATGTGGCCGGTTCCTTCGTGCAGGCCGGCTATACCGGTACCTTCACCCTTCAGCCGGCGGTGGCGGAGGAACTGCCCTACCGCGAGGAGGAAGTCACCTTCAGCCACGGCGACATCACGCTCGCCGGCACGCTGTCGCTTCCTGACGGCGAGGGACCCTTCCCGGCGGTGGTGATGATCTCGGGGACCGGTGCTCAGAGCCGCGATGAGAACGTGATGGGCTTCCGCGTCTTCTTCGAGATGTCCGACTACCTGACCCGTCACGGGATCGCGGTGCTGCGCTACGATGACCGTGGCGTGGGCGGCTCGACGGGCGACCTGACGGTGGCGACGCAGGACGACTTGGCCGAGGACGTGTCGGCGGCGGTTGACCTCCTGCTGACGCGAGACGACATTGACCCCGACGCCATTGGCCTCATTGGGCACAGCGAAGGCGGTCTGGTGGCTCCGATCACGGCCAACCTTAACGAGGGTGTGTCGTACCTGGTTCTCGTTTCCGGTCCGGCGACGACGGGCGAGCAAGTCCTGATGGACCAACTGGAGCTGATCATGGCGGCGCAGGGCGCCAGCGCCGAGGAGATCGAGGCGGCCAAGGTCACGCAGCAGCAGACCCTGGCGGCAGTGAAGACGGGTGAGGGCTGGGAGGAGATCATCGCTCGCTCGGAGGCGGAACTACGGGCGATTGTGGAGGCGCTTCCGGAAGAGCAGAGGAAGACCATCGGCGACGTGGACAAGTTCGTCGAGGATAACATCGCCGCTCAGATTGCCGGCGTCAATAACCCCTGGTTCCGCTCCTTCGTCGAGTACGACCCGGTGCCGGCGCTGCAGGCGCTGAAGGTGCCGGTGCTAGGGCTGTTCGGCTCGCTGGACCTGCAGGTGCCGGCGGAGAAGAACGCCGCCGCCATGGGTGAGGCGTTGAAGCAAGCAGGCGTGAGCCATCGGGTGGAGATCATCCCGGAGGCCAACCACCTCTTCCAGAAGGCCATCACGGGGGCGGTGGAGGAGTACGGGGTGCTGGAGCCCGCTTTCGCGCCCGGGATGCTGGACCTCATTCGCGACTGGATCTTGGAGCAGGTAGGGTAGAACCGCGCCCGCCGTTAGCACATGCGGCCGCACCTTTCGTGGGTGCGGCCGCTTTTTCGTGCCCAAGGACAGTGGCATGAAGGTTGCACGCTCACTTGATTCGGAGCGCGAAAAGAGTATGGCGCTCGGAGGACCGATGGTAAGCCTGCCGACCGACCTAGGTGATACCCTGACCGTGCAAGAGGCGGCGGACGCTCTGGGCGGCACTTACGAGAGTGTCTGGAGCCTGGTTCAGGATGGCCGCTTGCCCGGCTACCGGTTGGGCGGCACCTGGTGCATACCCCGCGCCGAGTTCGAAAGACGCGCTCTCACCCTCTCTCGGTTCGTTACTCCACGGCCGGGCACACCCCTGCGGCGCTGACCGCTCGTGGCGCCGCCGAGCCGTCACGGCTCTCGCTAGTGCCGCCAGGCCCGACGCCTGCACCCCGGACAACCAGCCGCTACCTCTCCCCCTCACTCGTGACGAGGAAGTTGTCGAACAGGCTGACGACCATCCCGGAGTCGCTGCGTGACTGGGCGAGTATGCCCACCTTGCCCTCGGAGAACGTGGAGTCGCTCACGGTCACCAGCCGCTCGCCATTGACGTAGGCGCTCATCTCGGAACCCACGCATATGACCTCAAGATGGTTCGGCTCGCCCGCGGTGCCTATGGCCTCCGAGTAGGCCCAACCGCCGCCGGCAATCGAGCGCCAGCTTCCCTCTACCTGTGCCCCAACCTTGTACTCGCCGAAGTCGCTGATCTGGAAGTAGTAGTAGTTGTCGGCGTCCTGCATCCGGAAGAGAAGCCCGGCCGTACCGCCGCCTTCCTCAGATTGAAGCAGCAGGTCCGCCGAGAGGCGGATGTCGGCGTAGGAGGCGCTGCCGGCGGTGACCCAGGCGCCCCGGCTGCCAGCCAGGACCGCCAACATGTACTGCTCGTCCTGGTAGAGTGAGGCCCAGTCCTCGTGCTCCTCCTCGGGCCACCCGCTCAAGGGGTCGCTGAAGTCATCGGAGAAGAGGACACCCGCAGCCGCAACCGGCAGTCTGCCGTCCTCCAGAGGTACCATCACGAGCAGGTCGTCGAAGCCCAAGGTGATGGGCTGGGAGTCCGCTACTGTCTGCCCGAGCAGCGCGATGCGTCCGGCGGCGAAGGAGTCATCCTCCACCGTCAGGAGGTGGAAGCCGTTGGCGAAGGCCGAGATGCGTTCTCCGTCGCAGACGACGGTCAGCCAGTTGTCGCTTTCGAGGTCAATGTGCTCCGAGAAGCCCCACCCCTGCCCGCCGATAGCGCGCCACCGGCCCGCCACCCTCTTGCCCAGTCGGAAGTAGCCTTCCCCGTCCAGCAACAGGTAGTAGAAGTTGTCCTCATCCTGCATCCGGAAAGCTAAGCCATAGCGACCGGTCTCGGGTCCCTCGGCCAGCCGGGCTGCTACGTCAATGGTGAAGTCGTGATTTTCGGCCTCGCCGAACGGGACCAGATGCATGGCATCGTTGCCGGATACCTCGAGGACGTATCTGCCGCCGAGATAGTAGGAGTGGGCGTCTCCCTCCGACTCGTCCGGGAGCCCGCCGGCGCCACTGTCGAAGTCCTCCAGGAACTCGACGCTGTGCGGCGTGTAGAGGGCAAAGTCATCGAAGACAGCGATGACTGGGTCGGACTCGTCCGGCGTGCTCACGAGAACGCCGACGCTGCCTGTTCGGAAGGCGCCGTCGTCGAGCGTGGCCACCAGGGTCCAGTTGATGTGGAGCTCGATGCTTGTCCCCTCGCGGAAGACAGCCAGGGTGTTGCTTTCCGCACCGGTCAGGATAGCGTCGGATTCGGTCCAGGAGTCGGGGAGGAGTGACTCGGCTATGCCGTCAACTACCTTGGAGATCAGGAACTGGCCCCCTGGCCGGACCAGGAAGGCGTAGTAGTTGCGGCTGTCTTGGTGGCCGAAGACGAGGCCATAGCGGCCCGAATCCGCAGCGTCAACGATGCGCCCCTCCACCACGAGGTCGAAGTCAATCACCGGCGGGGTGGGCGCAAGGGACCAGGTCATCTTGCCCGCCTGAAGCACCTCGACGACGTAGGCGCCGTCGCTGTAGTGCTTGTCGGTCACTTCGCCGGCCGCATCTGGCCAGCCGCTGTCCGGGTCGCCGAAGCCATCCCCGTAGCGGAGGGCGTACCCGAACAGGTCTTCGGCTGCGCCACCGAACGAGACGCACTGTCCGTCCAGAGCTAGTTCGTCCTCGGCGCATTTCGGCTCGGGTTC
>JAAYAV010000473.1 GCA_012719195.1 Anaerolineae bacterium
ACTCCCGGTACTCGTCGTCACCGCGGATGATGCCGATTTCGAGCTTGTACTGCCGTTCCTCGCCCGGATCCAGGAACTGCAGCAGGCCGTCGGCACGATCGCGGTTTCGTCCCTCGACGCCGCAGTTGGAGGGCTCCAGGCCGAGGACGTAGTCGCCTTGTCCCATCATCTTCCACTGGATGAACCGGGGCAGTTGCTCCTTGAGGTACTTCACGTACACGCCGAAGGGCTCGCCCTGCCAGAGCGTGTAGTTCACCACGCCCGCCCAAACGTAGCCGTCCGCGTCAGTCTTCATCTCGTGGTAGTACACCTTCTCAGCAAACTCCGCCGTCGGGTTGATGATGAAGGCCCACTCGTGCCCGTCCTTGCGCGCCTCCGCGTCCCGCGGCGTGACCCGCGCCGACGACGTTAGCACCCTCGCCCCGGCGTCCACCACCGGGAAGCCCAGGTTGATATGGTACAGAAACTGATGCGGCACCCGATGGTAGCTATCGTTGCGGACGTGGTCCTCGATGAAGAAGCGGCGCTCGCCCAGCCGCCCCCAGACCTTGCGGTTGAGGGCCACATTGGCGCCGAAGACCACGCTCTCGCGCATCTCGCCGCCGGCCGACACGATGTAGTCGTCGCCATCCCAGCAGCCGCCCGCCGACACGCCGCTGGCGGGCAGGTTGGAGACGCGACCGTGCAGGCCCAGTTCTCCCCCCAGGTCCACGTTGGGAGCGCCCGCGTGGGTGAGGCCACAAGTGGCCACCAGCCCGCCCGCAAACGAGCGCAGCCAGCCTAGGCCCTCGGGCTCGTAGTAACTGGGAGCGGCCATGCCGACGCCCGAGTGCCAGGCGAGGGACATGCCCTGGTAGCTGGCCGAGAAGACGTCCATTCCGCGGTCCGGCACCACGGTGAGTTCGAACCCGTTGCCCAGGTTCATGTCCACCACGCGTACCCCACGGCCCCGTCCGTCCACGAGCTCAGCCTGGCGCGCACCGCCCACCTGGCTGATGGAGCCGATGCGCTGCATGAGTTCCTGGCGGGTGTACTCACGTTCGAAGAGCTGGACCATTGAACACCTCCGTGTGTGTATGTTGGCTCGCTATCGTCTGTGGAAGCTCAGCTGCCCAGGCGGGCCCCAATGAAGCGCGGTCGGCCGCGCACAAACTCCTCGGCAGGCAGCGGGCGCTTACCCGCCGGCTGCACCGTGACTAGCCGCAGCCGCCCCTGACCGGTCACCACCGCCGCCGGCCCCGGCTCCGGCGCCACCGTCCCGGGCGCAGCGCCCTCCCCCCCGGGCGCGGCCTCGCCGCGCCAGATCTTCAGGTTGCTGCCCTCCCAGGTGGTGTACGCCCCCGGCCAGGGATCCATGGCACGGCATAGGCGCTCTAGGTAGTCCGCCGGTCGCGCCCAGTCGATGCGCGCATCCTCACGCTCGAGCCTGCCGCTGTAAGTGGCCTGCTCGTGCTGCTGCGGCCGTGCGACCACTTCTCCCGCCAGCCAGCCCGGCAGCACGCGCGTCAGCAGGTCCGCGCCCAACTCCGCCAGGCGCGCCTCCA
>JAAYAV010000474.1 GCA_012719195.1 Anaerolineae bacterium
ACGGCGGCGATGCCCATCTTGCCGCCGCGATAGGCGAGCACTTCCTGCTGCTTGGGCCTCGGCGTGAACGTCATGGGAGATCAGCCACCGAGCCACGGAGACACGGAGAGAGAGGGATCAACCGTAGAGGACGCCGAGATCGCGCAGAAGAAGATGGGGAGAGACGGAGCTTGGACCCAGATTGGGACTCCAACCTCTCTATGCCGATAGGCTCTCTCGTCTCTTCCATCATTCCCGTCTCTGCGCCTCTGTGTCTCTGTGGCTACCGTTCTCCCCGGCTCGCAGAAGGCGCTGGACGGCCTGGAGCAGGGGGCCACGCTCGTCGTAGCCTTCCTCGCCGAACTGGCTCAGCCCCAGGTACACGCGGCGGCGACAGCGGCGCAGCAGCCCGCGGACCAGCGCCTGCAGACCCTCTTGGCGGGCGCGGAACTCGTCGGCGTCTGTCCAGGGTCGTCCCTGGGGCCAGGCGCGGCTGAGGACGTGTGGATGCGTCAGGGGCTGGTAGAGTCGCTCCCACCAACCGGAACCGCCCGCGTTCAGCCAGACCTGGTAGTCCACCGGCCGGTTGGCCATAAGGAAGGTGTAGGCGGGGGCGAGCAGCACGGCGTCCTCGGGGCCGGGCCTCCAGCCGCCGACATACTGGGCCGCCATCACACCGTCCTCCACCATGAGCACGTACTCGTGCGCCGTGTCTACTTCGCTGCCGTCGTCTTGGTCCGCCACCCAGCGGAACTTGCGGGCCGACTCGATGAGGTTGGCGGCGGCCTCGCCCCGGTCGGGGTGACGGTAGAAGCCAAAGCCGCGTTGGGAGAGCACCTCGCCGAACAGCCGGCTGAGGAAGTGATCCAGGGTAGCGGGCGGTCCCTGGGCGTAGGCCTGGAGCCAGGCGAGCAGGCGATCGTAGCGCTGCCCGGCCAGATAGGTGATTCGCTCCTGGGTGTCGGCCCGCACCCGCTCGAAGCCGGTCAGGGGCACCCCTTCTAGCTGTGGGCGATAGACGATCTTGGCCAGCAGGTGGGCGCGGATCGGATCGAGCCCCTCGATAGCCTGGGAGAGCGCCGCCACCACATCGTCCTCGGGCGGACGGCGGTTCCAGGCGGGGTGGGCGAGGTCGGCGAGGGTGAGTAGGCAGCGGGCGGCCGGTTCCTCGCGGAGGGCGCGGGATGGCCGGTGTGAGCGCCAGCGCACGTCCCGTGCCTCCAGGCGGGTGGCAAGGGAGAAGCGCAGCGAGTCGCTCAGGAAGGGAGCGAGCACGACGATCTCAGCGGGCGGCACTCCCTGCCGCACCAGGTCAGCCACCTGGTCGGCGACCCAATCCAGCATCTGGGGCTGGTAGCGGTGGTGCTCCAGGACCAGCGCGGGCTCGGCCGCTGCGGGGGCGGGCGGCTCCGGCTCCTGCCGCAAGGCGAAGCTCAGGCGCTCGGCCAGGGCCTCGATGGGCGGCGTGGTCACGTGGGAGCGTGTGAAACGCGTCCGGCGGGCGCACAGGTCGGCCAGGCGTTCGGCGCTTTCCGGGTCGGCCCCCAGGAAGCGGCGGTAGCCGGCGCCCTCGTCGTAGATCACCAGGGCGGATTGAGCGTGGGGCAGCCACTGGGCGAGCAGGTCGTGGGCGACGGGCGTGTCTTCCTCGACGTTGTCCACGATGAGGTGGCGGAAGCGTCCGCACAGGTAGCGGCGGCACAACTCCAGGGGCCAGACATGATTGATGAACGTCTCCAGCTGGAGGGAGAAGTCGAGCAGGTTGTGGGCCAGGCAGTACTCGCGGAAGAGGCGGGCGCACTCCTGCGCTTCCTGGTAGACGCGGGCCTGGGCCGGTTCGCCCATCCAGGCGCCCTGCAGCCGGGCAGCGATCTCGGTGTAGGGGAAGCCGACGACGGCCGCTTTGTTGAGGTTGTCCAGCACCTGGCTGTAGACGCGGTGGGGCCGGATGCGGGCGGTGGAGAAGGCGCCCTGCTCCAGCAGGGGGCGAACCAGCCGCGCCATGTGGTACTGGGCCGTCTCCAGGGTGAGGAAGACGGGTTCGTCGTCGGGGCTCGTGGATTCGCCAAGCGAATCCACTGAGGCGAATCCGGCTGCCTCCGCCACCAGGGGCCAGAAGAGCTCGACGGCGCGCTGGGCCAGGCCGCCGACGGTGAGCACGGTGGTTAGGCCGCCGGCGGGCAGGTCGGGCGCGCGCAGGGCGGCGAAGTAGGGCTCGGCCAGCGTGCGCTGTGGCGTCAGCACGAGGATGGAGTCGGCGGGGACGCCCTCTTCGAGCAGGCGGCGCAGGCGAGCGACGCCGGCGGTGGTCTTGCCGGAGCCGGCGGGGCCGCGGAGGAAGAGGGTTCCGCGGTCCTCGGCGACGTCTTGTTGCTCAGGGGAGAGGGTCAGGGCGGTGGCCTCCATGG
>JAAYAV010000475.1 GCA_012719195.1 Anaerolineae bacterium
CCTTCGTGAACGGCCGGCTGGTTCAAGACCGCATGCTGACCCGCGCCGTGATGGAAGCCTACCGAGACCTGCTGCCCGGTCGGCGCTACCCCGTCGCCGTGCTCCTGGTGGAGATAGACGGCGCCGCTGTGGACGTGAACGTCCACCCGGCCAAGGCCGAGGTGCGCTTCGCCGAGCCCGACCGCGTGTTCCAGCTGACCATGCGCGCCCTGCGGGCCGCCGTCTCCCAACCCGACCTGGTTCCCTCGTTCGGCGAACTACCGTCCGTCGAGGCAGACCCATCCCGCCAGGAGTTGCTGCGCCTCATGCCGGTCGGGGCGGATCGCGGTAGCTGGCCGATCCCCGACGAGGACGAGGGCCGCGATCCGCCCCCGGCCTCGCTTCACGCCCTTCCGCCTCTGCGGCCGGTAGGGCAGATCCAGCTCACTTATATCGTGGCCGAGGGACCCGACGGCATGTACCTTGTGGATCAGCATGCGGCCCACGAGCGCATACTCTACGAGCGCTTCCTCGCGAAGCGGGGCGACGGCGATTCGGTGAGCCAGGCTCTGCTGTCACCGCTGCCGGTAGAACTGGGGCCAGACCGCGCCGCTCGCGCCGAGACGCTTCTTTCCCAATTGGCGGATATGGGCTTCCAGGTCGAGCCGTTCGGACCGGGAGCGCTGCTGGTGCGCTCGGTGCCGGCCATGCTCGCCGAGGCGGGAGCGCCCATCGAGAACGCACTCCTGGATCTCGTCGACACGCTGGCGCACTCGGACCGAGAGCGCTGGCTCGAGCACAGCCTGGTGCGGCTGGTGTGCCACGCCGCCGTCCGCGCGGGGCAGAGGCTCGAGTACGCCGAGATGCAGCACCTGCTTCGCGATCTCGAGGCAACATCCAGCCCTCGTACCTGTCCCCACGGGCGTCCGACAATGCTGTACCTCAGCGCCGGCCAACTGGAGCGCGAGTTCGGCCGTACTTGATGCCGGGCAAGGGCGTCCCCGAGCCTCGTTGTGGAGATACTCAGTAGTTGCTACAATGTGGATTCGCTGTAACCCGGGCGGTAGCCCTGGCAGGAGATTGCATACCCAATGGTTGATGTTAGAGAGATAGGTCAGCGGGTAGTAGACAACGTTGAGAAGGTCATCGTCGGCAAGAGCGACGAGGTGCGCCTGTGCATCGTCGCGCTATTATGTCAAGGCCATGTTCTTATCGAAGACGTGCCCGGTGTGGGCAAGACCATGCTCGCGAAGGCTCTCGCCCGCTCCATCGGCTGCACCTTCCGCCGCATCCAGTTCACGCCCGACATGCTTCCCAGTGACATCACCGGCGTCTCCGTCTACAACCAGAAGACACAGGAGTTCGAGTTCCGGCCCGGACCGGTGATGACACAGATTCTCCTCACCGACGAGATCAACCGCGCCACCCCCAAGACGCAATCCGCCCTTCTCGAGGCGATGGAGGAGCGGCAGGTCACCGTGGACGGCATCACCCACCCCATGCCGCAGCCGTTCCTGGTGCTCGCCACCCAGAACCCCATCGAGTACGAGGGTACCTTTCCCTTGCCCGAGGCTCAGCTGGACCGCTTCCTGCTGCGGCTGCGGCTGGGTTACCCCTCCGCGCGCGATGAAGTGTCCATCCTTGACTCGCAGCAGCGTCGCCATCCCATCGACTCGCTCGACCGGGTGGTGGAGGTCGAGGAACTCCAGGAGGCGCAGGTCGCCATCCGCGAGATCTACGTGGACGACCTTATCAAGGAGTAC
>JAAYAV010000476.1 GCA_012719195.1 Anaerolineae bacterium
AAGCCCACCTACACGGCCACCGCGGCCGCCACGGCGACGTTCACGGCCACGCCGTTGCCGACGGCTACCATGACGCCGGAGGTGCCGCCGACGGACACGCCGTCACCGACACCGGAAGTGCCGCCCACCGAGACCAACACACCCACGCCGGAAGCGACCAATACACCGTCCGTTCCTCCGACGCCGACCAACACGCCCGGGCCGCCTCCTCCCACCAACACGCCGGCGCCGCCGCCCACTCCTACGCCGATGCCCTTCCAGTACACCGGCCAGCTGATCTGGGACGAAGGCAGCGCTAACTGCGCCGCCGCCAGCATCCGCAAAGAGAGCACCATCCGGGACACGGCCGGCAGCCCCATCGACGGCGTTTGCGTCTGCTATCAGGTGTGGGACTTCCGCTCAGCTCCTTCGGTACCCAGCGGTGTCCCCGGTGTCTATGACCCCGGTCACTACGACATCTACCCGGTGCGTCCGCAGCCCGAGGACGTGGAGGTTCAGGTCTACATCTGCGACTGCGCCACCGGTCAGCAGAACGCCAACAGCCAGGTCGTCACGGTTGACTTCAACAGCCAGAACTGCGGCCCGGGCCAGGGTGGCCACCAAGCCGCCATCGTCAACTGGACCAAGCACTGGTAGCAGGATAGCTAGGGAGCCGGCGACGTGCATCGCACGGCCCGTGTACCCACAACCGTAGAGGTCTTGATAGCTGCGGCAGCGGTGATAGTCATCGCTGCCGCGCTTCGCGTCGCCGGCATTGACCGGCTCGCCCTTTGGTGGGACGAAGGCTGGAGCATCTACTTCGCCGGCCTTCCCGTGGCCGAGATGTTCGAGGCCACCAGCCTCGACATCCATCCGCCGCTGTACTACCTCCTGCTGCGCTGGTGGGCGGAGGTCCTGGGCTATTCGGCCGCGGCCGCGCGCGCCCTGTCGGTTCTAGCGGGGCTCGGCGTGGTGGCACTAGGCTGGGCACTCGCCCGGCGGCTCCTGGGCGGTCGGACGGCGGTCCTGGCCGCCCTGCTGCTGGCGTTGGCCCCGGCACACGTCTTCCACTCCCAGGAAGCCCGCATGTATGCTCTGGCAACGGCTCTCGCGCTCGCTTCCTGGCTGACGCTTCTCCGGCGTGAGGGTGCCGGCCGCCGACAGCTAGTGCACTCCCTCATCTACGGCCTCGTCACGGCGGCTGCCCTCTACACTGAGTACTACGCTGCTCTGCTCTGGCTCGGGCAGGCTGCCTATCTGCTCGGCCGTGACCGGAATGGCAGTGTCTGGGAGCGGTTGCGAAGGCATTCCTGGCTGCTGCTGCCGGTCTTCCTCTACCTACCTTGGGTAGCCTGGGGGGGGCCGAGGCTGGTTGCCTACGTCGCCCAGAAGCAGACAATCGAGGGCTACCGCGCCTTCGATCCCTTGACCTTCGCCTGGCAGCACCTGTCGGCCTTCGCGGGCGGGCACACGCTTCCCGGCCAGTCAGGCCTCGTCGCCAGCCTGGCAACCGTACTGCTGGTTGCCCTAGCCGGGCTGGGCTGGCGGGCGATGGGCGCCGACCCGCGCCGCCGCTGGGTGGTGGCCTGCCTGGGCCTACTGCCGTTGACTCTCGCCTACCTCGTGCACCTGGCCTTCCCCTTCACTCCCGCCTTCTATGAGCGCATCCTGCTTCCGTTCTCCGCTCCGCTCTACCTGGCCGCGGCACACGGGGTGGTTCGCGGGCTTGGCCCCGGCTGGGTGCGGCTCGCGTTGGGTACGGCAGCCGTGCTGATCCCGGCTCTCAACCTGGCCCCGACGCTCACCGGGATCCGTTACGCCGCCACCGACTACCGGCCGATCTTCGAGGTCATCCACCGCTCGGGAGACGCGTCCGACGCCGTCCTCTGCGTCCATCCCTGGCAGTACGGATACGTGTCCGCCTACCTTCCTTCCGGCTCCGCCAAGCCGGTGCTGGTGCCGACGGAGAGGTGGTCCAATCCCGGCGACCGTTTCGACGATCTCGCCTCACACCTGAGCCTGACCCGAGTGCTGTGGTTCCCCAGCCACGAGTCCCTCGGACGCATTCTGGAGTCCGATATTGCCGCCGATCTCGAGAGTCAGGCAGCGACGGCCTACGCCGGCTGGTTCGATGAGGACACCCTGCTGCTCGCCTATGCGCGGGGCGAAACGGACCTGACCGAGGGAGGGCAAGGCCGGTTCGCCGATGGTACCGCCCTCGCTGCCTCGGCCTACTCGGAGGCGGCGGCGGCCGGCACCGGCGTCGTCTCCGTGCTGCTCCATTGGCAGGAGGACGCCTCCGGCGATGCCGACGTGAGCTTGCGCCTGGTGGACGACATCGAGCAGGTGTGGGCCGCCTCCGACTTCCCGTTGGCGGACGGGGACCAGCGCCGGGCCCTCCTGGTCCCTTGGGGAACGCCCCTGGTGCCGCTGCGGCTGACCGTGCAGGTCTCGCGCGGCGGCAGCCCTGTGTCTCTGCTCGACGCGCCCGGCGTCCATGCGCTGGAGGTGGGCCGGGTGAGCATCGCGCCACCTGTTAGCCTGCCGGCC
>JAAYAV010000076.1 GCA_012719195.1 Anaerolineae bacterium
CTCATAGAGGCCCAGGTACAGGTCGGCCCCGGCGATGGTCTCCGCCGAGACGTTGGTGAGGCGCACCTCGAAGGCGGCGCCGCCGGCGGAGACCTGAACCGCGGACTCGAGCCGGAGGGGGCTGGGCGCTGCCAGCTCCTGCTGGGTGGCGTCGCGATACCAGCGATAGCTCTCCTCGACGTCGTTGTTGGAGCCGTAGATGCCTAGGCGGCTGCCGTCGAAGAAGGCGAAGGGCACGTGCGTGCCGGGGGGCACGTAGAGGTAGAAGCGGCGCTCAAACAGGCCCGGCTCTAGGTCGAGGTTATACTCCACCGCCAGGATGCGGTCGGTGCCGAACTCCTCCGCCACCCGGTCCAGCGCCGCAGCAGCCGTCTCCGCCCACTGGCAGCCCTGGGTGCAGAAGAACTCCACCAACACGGTGCGGCGCGAGCCCTCTGCCCGCGCCGGAGCGGGCGGCGATAGCACGAGGATGAGCAGGGCGAGAAGCAGCGCTCGCGCCGGCGGTGTGCGCATGGGGGTGCCTCCCCAACGGCCGATGGCGGCAATGTAGTATGCTTCGGGAGCGTCGTCCAACGCCGGGTGCGGACGCTGGGAGCGGTTGGCCTGGCGGGTGCGCGCCCGCTATTCTTGGCGCTCGGGAGGGAGCAGACATGGCGGATGAGATCAAGGTAGCCTTCGCCGGAGCGCGCCGCTCGCGCTCGTTCTTCCCCGCCTTTCGGGCCCACCCGGACACGCGCCTGGTCGCCGTCTGCGACGTTGATGAGGCGGTGCTGGACGAGGCGGCCGCCGCGGCAGGCGTGTCCGCCCGCTACACCGTCTTCGGACGCATGTTGGACGAGGCTCGGCCGGACGCCGTGGTGGTGGCCACGCCCATGCAGCACCACGCCTCTCAGGCTATCGCCGCGCTGGAGCGCGACATCAGCGTCCTCTCCGAGGTGACCGCCTGCGTCAGCATGGACGAGGCGCGCTGGCTGGTGCAGGCCTGCGGTCGTAGCCGCGGCAGCTACATGATGGCGGAGAACTACACCTACATGAAGCCCAACGTGCTGGTGCGCGCGCTGGTGCAGGCGGGCCTGTTTGGTGACCCGTACTACGCCGAGGGGGAGTACCTGCACGCCCTGCCCGAGCGGCAGCGCGACGCTCAGGGACGCCCCACCTGGCGCTACTACTGGCAGACGGGCATTAACGGGGCCACCTATCCCACCCACAGCCTTGGTCCCTGCCTGCAGTGGATCGGCGAGCGGGCGGAGCGCGTCAGCTGCATCGGGACCGGCCGCCGCACCCACCCGGAACATGCCATCGAGGACACGGTGCTCTTGCTGGGCAAGACGGCCTCCGGCAAGCTCATCCGCACCCGGCTGGACATGCTCTCCCAGCGGCCCCACGCCATGACCAACTACGCCCTTCAGGGCACCAAGGGCGCCTACGAGAGCGCTCGCCGCGCCGGCGAGGGCAACTGGATCTGGCTCCAGGACCTCTGTGACGACCCCAACCGCTGGGTGCCGCTGGAATCGCTGGAGGCGGAGTACCTGCCCGAGATCTGGCGCGACCCCCCGGCAGAGGCGCTCCAGGCCGGCCACGGCGGCGGGGACTACTTCGAGGTGATGGACTTCGTGGCCGCCGTCAAGGGGGAGGGCGCCCCGGCGGTGGGCATCCACGAGGCCCTGGACATGACGCTGCCCGGCCTGGTGAGCCAGCAGTCCATCGAGAGACAGGGTGAGTGGCTGCAAGTGCCGGATTCGCGGCTGTGGTAGGGCAGGTGCGCAGTGGACAACCTGTGGACAACCGCCCATATAACTGTCGATAACGCTCGTTTACTGTTGATAACTTATGCCGTGGGCGGAGCATGCCGGTTAGCCCACGCGGGAGGTTGTGGATGACCGTAGTCGCCAAGAACCGCAATCCCGGCTGCCTGATTCAGATCCTGTGGTTCGCCTTGGTCGGCTGGTGGGCGGGACAGGCGTGGATCGCCGCCGCCTACGTATGCATGGTCACCATCATCGGCATTCCCGTCGGGATCGCCATGCTCAACTACCTGCCCAAGGTCATGGCCCTGCGCGATCCGAGCGAAGTTGCCGTCACCCTGACCTACGACGGCGGCCGC
>JAAYAV010000077.1 GCA_012719195.1 Anaerolineae bacterium
CCGGAGCCGCGGCTGCCGCTGATGGGCGGCTCCTCGCCGTGATGGACGTTCCAGGAGGCGACCATAGGCTCGGCGGGCATGCGGCAGACGCCGACGCGGCCGCCGAGGCGATCGACGGCGCACTCGTGGGGGCAGAGGCGGCAGTGGGCAAGCGTCAGCCAGGAGCGGCGGGCCCTCTCCGCCAGCTCTCCCGAACGATGCAGGCTCAGGTAACTCGGTTCCATGCTTCCTCGGATGCTCGCCTAGACGCCAACGGGCTTGCCGGAATCGGCACGCTTGGGCTCTCGCCAATCGGGTCCGGCAGTGGAATTCGGCTCCTCGGCGAAGAACCTAATCCCCCGTCACGCTTCCCTACGCGGGAAGGGGGAGCCCGCAAGCCCGCGGCCGGTTGGCGGAAGCCGCCGAATCGTTATTGACAGCAGGCGGAGCAGACTCGCTGCCATCGGACTCCAACTCCGTGATGCCTATCCCGGCGCCGTTACGCGGCCGCGGAGTTTCCAGAGCTGCTCCCACTCCGGCGCCTGGAGGTCTTGCTGCTGGCGCCGCAGGTCTTGAATCTGATCGCGCAGCGCGGCGGCCTTCTCGAACTCAAGCTCAGCGGCGGCGGCGCGCATGGCCTTCTCCAGTTCGGCGATGATGCGCTCCAGGTCGGCGGCGGGGATCTCGGCCAGATCCACGTTGTACTCCGGTTTGGCCTCGGCGACGCGCACCCGCTCGGTGAGGTCGTGTACTGCCTTGATGATGCTGGTCGGTTCGATGCCGTGCTCGGTGTTGTGGGCCACCTGGATGGTGCGGCGGCGGTTGGTCTCGCCGATGGCGCGCTTCATTGAGTCGGTCATGACGTCGCCGTAGAGGATGACCTGTCCGTGAACGTGGCGGGCGGCGCGGCCGATGGTCTGGATCAGGGCCTGTTCCGAGCGCAGGAAGCCTTCCTTGTCGGCGTCGAGCACGGCGACCAGGGACACCTCGGGCAGGTCCAAGCCCTCGCGCAGCAGGTTCACGCCGACGACCACATCGTACTTGCCCAGACGCAGGTCGCGGAGGATTTCGACCCGCTCGAGCGTGTTCACCTCGCTGTGCAGGTAGTGCACCTTGATGTTCGATTCGGAGAGGTAAGCGGACAGGTCCTCGGCCATCCGCTTGGTCAGGGTGGTCACCAGCGTGCGCTCCCCGCGGGCAACGCGACCCTGGATCTCGCCGAGCAGGTCGTCGATCTGGTGCCGCGTTGGCCGGACGCTGACCTCGGGGTCCACCAAGCCGGTGGGCCGGATGATCTGCTCCACCACCTGCGCCGAGCGCTGCAGCTCGTAGGCGGCTGGGGTGGCGGAGGTGTAGATGACCTGGGACACCAGCGACTCGAACTCCTCGAACTTGAGCGGGCGGTTGTCCAGCGCCGACGGGAGGCGGAAGCCGTAGTCTACCAGCACCTCTTTGCGCGACCGGTCGCCGTTGAACATGCCCCGGATCTGGGGGATGGTCATGTGGGACTCGTCAATGACCAGGAGGAAGTCATCGGGGAAGTAGTCCAACAGGCACCAGGGGCGCTCGCCCGCCGGCCGGCGAGCCAGGTGGCGAGAGTAGTTCTCGATGCCGGAGCAGAACCCCATCTCCTGGATCATCTCGATGTCGTAGCGGGTGCGCATCTCCAGCCGCTGTGCCTCCACGAGCTTGTCCTCGGCGCGCAGTACCTCCAGCCGCTGCTCCAGCTCGAGCTCGATGTCACTGATGGCGTCGGCCACCACGTCGGTGCGGGTGACGAAGTGGCGGGCCGGGTAGACGGAGATGGAGGCGTGCTCGCGCAGCACCTCGCCCGTGAGGGGCTCTATCTCGGTGATGCGCTCTACCTCATCGCCCCAGAACTCCAGGCGCAGTGCGGTGTCGGTGTAGGCGGGAAAGATGTCCACCGTGTCACCGCGTACGCGGAACTTGCCGCGCGACGGGCTGATGTCGTTGCGATCGTAGTAGATGGCGACCAGGCGCCGGAGAAGGTTGTCTCGCCGCAGCGTCTGGCCGCGGGCAACCTCCACCATCATGTTGCCGTACTCGCTCGGATCGCCGATGTTGTAGATGCAGGACACGCTGGCTACGATGATGACGTCGTTGCGGGTGAGGAGGGCCTGGGCGGCGGCCAGGCGCAACTTCTCGATTTCCTCGTTGATGGAGGCGTCCTTCTCGATATAGGTGTCAGTCCGCGGGATGTACGCCTCGGGCTGGTAGTAGTCGTAGTAGCTGACGAAGTACTCCACCGCATTGTCGGGGAAGAACTCGCGGAACTCGGAGTAGAGCTGGGCCGCCAGGGTCTTGTTGTGGGCGATCACGAGGGTCGGCCGGCCCCAGCGTTCGATGACGCTGGCCACAGTGAAGGTCTTGCCGCTGCCGGTGACGCCGAGGAGAGTCTGGTCGCGATGGCCGGCCCCCAGCCCCTGCACCAGCCTCTCGATGGCATCCGGCTGATCCCCCGTCGCCTGATAGGGGGCCACCAGGTTGAACTGCGCTCTCTCCGCCATGATGTCCTCCCTCTCCTCTCGGGCGGCGTACTGTGGACCTTGCATTATACCTCCTCGACGTGGCGGCGTTAAGCGCGCCATCGTGTCGCTCACGGTCCGGGATGGACGCGATAGTCGATGGAAAAGGCTCCCGGCGCGGTTGTCAGACCACCAGAGAAGCACTATCCTTGAGGAAGCGGTTGACGACTGACGACAACTGCAGCTTCGGACAGAGTGCCGGGGCTGTTCGCGGTGCTGTGCGGCTCCACATGTCTCATCGTGGTGTTCCTTCGCGGAAGGCCGGAGCACAGGAGGCGGACGTATTGGACATGATCAAGGTATCCGCACGATCGAGATCTACGTCAGTCGCAGGAGCGATTGCCGGCGTGGTGCGAGAGAAACGGCGCGCCGACGTGCAGGCGATCGGAGCCGGGGCGGTCAACCAGGCGGTCAAGGCGGTCGCTATAGCGCGCGGCTACCTTGCCCTGGATGGCATCGACGTCATCTGCATCCCAGAGTTCTCCGAGGTGGAGATTGACGGCCAGGAGCGGACAGCGGTGAAGATGATAGTGGAACCGAGATGACGTCTCGGGCGGATTTGCATACTCACACCACCGC
>JAAYAV010000477.1 GCA_012719195.1 Anaerolineae bacterium
CCGGCGTGACGCTGGAAGTAGGCGCGTATGCCTGCTTGGCGGCGCTGGCGCTCGTGCTGCGCCTAGCGGCCGGCTCGGCCCCTCTCTCCCCGCAGGAGGCCGAACAGGCCCTGGCCGCCCACCACCTTCTCCGGGGTGACACTGACGCCGTTTCGGTGAGCGGGGCCGTCGCTCCTACCCTGTTGGCGCTGCAGAGCCTCCTCTTCTTCCTCTTTGGTGTGTCCGACTGGACCGCGCGCCTGCCGGTGGTGCTCCTCACCGCCCTGACCCCGGCGACGCTGTGGCTCTGGCGGGCAACCCTCGGGCGACGTCGCGCCTTGCTTGCCGCCGCCCTGTTGACGCTCTCGCCCGGGCTGTCCGCCGTGGGCGGACTGGGGGTGGGCGCCGGCCTCGCCGGAGTAGCCCTACTGCTCGCCGGCGGCTGCCTCCTGCATCACCGCCGCCAAGGAGGGCAGCGCTGGGCCATGGCGGCAGGCTTCTCGCTCGGCCTCGCGCTGGGCTGCGCCGCCGAGGCCTGGGCCGCCGTCGCCATCGCCGCCGGGATCGGCTTGGCACTGCGGTTCCCCCTGCCCTCTCGCCGGACGGGCTCCGCCCTGGCCGCGGGGCTCGGTCTCTCCCTCCTGGTGGCGACGGTGGCGTTCATTCACCCGGCCGGCCTGCAACAGTGGCTGGAGCAAGCCGCCGACCTCGCGCAGAGCCTGTTCCGCCGGGAGCCAGGAGCGCTTCTCACTCAGGTCCTGCTCCTCTCCGGCTACGAGCCGCTCCTTCTTCTCGCCGGCTTGGCTGCTTTCGCGACCCGGCCCGCCACCCGCCACGGTCTGGCCGTCCGGCTGTGGACGGCCGTCGCCTTGCTGCTGGTGCTCTTGGCCGGGTCCCCGGGCTTCGGCCTGGTCCTGGCGCTGCCCGGGCTCGCCTTGCTGGCGGCCCGCACCCTGGGCACCGCTTGGGAGCGCTTCGTCGGGCTCTCGTCCCGGCAGCGCGCCGAGGTCCTATCCGTCGGGTTCATCCTCGTCGGCTACGCGGTGATGGCCCTGAGCGGCATCGCCCGCCGAGGCGACGCCGTCTTCCTGCTGCTGCTGCTGACGGCCGTGGGCATCGCCGTGGCCTTGCTCGCCCTCTTGTGGATGCGCGACGGACGGCCGGCAGCGCTGGCCGGGGCTGCGTCGGTCATGCTGCTGCTGCTGACGTTCTGGTCCGTGGCCTCCTGCCTCCAGGGAGCCGGCCTCAGGCGTTCGCTGCCTCACGAACTGACCCGTCCCGCCGTGGCCGAGCCCGGCGCCCTGGACCTAGCGGAGGATGTGGCCGCCCTCTCCCGTTCCCGTTCCGGCTTCGCCACCGACCTGGCCCTTGTCGTCGAGCGTGACGCCGGCGCCACGGTAGCCTGGTACCTGCGCGATATGCGCGAGCTGACCTGGGTGTCGCGCCTGGCGGGCGAGCTCACTGCCCCCGCCCTGGTGGGCGCCGGCGCCGACCTGGAGCTGAGCCTGGGCGAGTACGTCGGCCAGGACTACGCCGTCAGCTCCGCCTGGAGCCCCCAGTTTGGCGGAGCGGGAGAGCTGTTGCGCTGGCTGCTCTACCGGGAGATCCCGGTGAAGACCGTTGATACTCACTGGGTAAGCCTGTGGGTGCTGGCCCCGGCGGACCTGGCCGCGCCCGTGGGCGCCATCGAGCTTCCGTAGCCGCGGGCCGGCCGCGCGCCTGAGCGATAACCGAGGATGGGACTGACGTGACACCGATGGACCATACAGCCGCAAGCGAGCGACCGCCGGCTACTACCGCCGGATGGATGGATCGGCCCCTGGCGGCCGCTCTGAACCTCAACCGGGAACAGGCGGTCTACCTGCTGCTCCTGCTCCTGGCGGTGGCCACCCGCTTCTGGGACCTGGGCGCCCGCGCCATGAGCCACGACGAGAGCCTGCACGCCCTGTTCTCCTGGAAGCTGTACGCCGGAGAGGGCTACGAGCACGATCCCATGATGCACGGTCCCTTCCTGTTCCACGCCAACGCCCTCATCTACTTCCTCTTCGGCGTGAGCGACTTCACCGCCCGCATCGTCCCCGCCCTATTCGGCGTCGTCATGGTCGGCCTGCCCTACTTCTTCCGGCGCTGGATGGGCCGTGCCGGCGCCCTGACGGCAGCTGTGTTGATCCTGGTGAGCCCGTCGCTCCTCTACTACTCCCGCTACATCCGCAACGACATCTACATCACCGTGTGGACGCTGCTTCTCGCCCTGTCCCTCTTCCGTTACGTCAGCGACCGCCGGCCCGTCTGGCTCTCGGTGGCCTCGGCAACTCTGATCCTCTCCATCGCCACCAAAGAAGTCGCCTTCATCACTGCTTTCATCGGCGTCACCTTCGTCGTCCTGGCCCTGCTGTGGGAACGATCCTCCGACCGGACGCGCTGGGTCGTGCAGATGGCGGTCTCCGCCGTTCTCCTGCTGCTCGTCGCCTCGACGCTGGTGCTGCAACTGGCCTCTGAGCCGTCCGCCACCGGGCAACCGTCCCTGGCGGTGCAGCTGACCCCGAACCTGCTCTTCGTCGCCTTCCTGCTGCTCTCCGCCCTGGCGGCCACCGCCTTTCTGCCCCATGACCGGCGCGACTTCAGTGAGGCCGCCCGCCAGACCACCTGGTCCATGCTGCGCCTGCCCGCCATCGTGTTTGTCGCCATATACGTGGTGCTCTTCACCACCTTCTTCACCAACCCCAAGGGCATCCTCACCGGATCGGTGGGTGCCGTAGGCTACTGGCTGGCGCAACAGCCGGTGCAGCGCGGCAGCCAGCCCTGGTACTACTACTTCTTCCTCATGCCCTTCTACGAGCTGATCCCGTATTTCCTCGGCCTGCCCATCCTGGGCTGGATAACGTCCAAGGCGTGGCAGCGTCGCCCCATGCTGCACCTGGGCGACAGCTACTGGCTCGGCTTCCTGGCGTACTGGGCCCTCACCTCGCTCACCATCTACTCCTGGGCGGGCGAGAAGATGCCCTGGCTGGTGGTACACCCAGCGCTGCCGCTGCTCTTCCTGGCCGCCCAGGTCATCGGCCGCTGGATCGAGCGCCAAGACTGGCACGGCTGGTGGCGCCGCGGCGGGCCGGCCATGGTCGGCGTCGGCTTCCTGATGGTCGTCTCGCTCTACGTCCTCATACGAGTGCGGCCGCTGCAGGGCTTCTCCCTCAGCCAGTTGGGCGCCACCAGCCGCTGGTTGATGGCCCTGATCGTCCTGGTGCTGCTGCTGTGGGTCACCGGCCGCTACTGGCGACGCCTGGGCATTGATGGGCTTCTCAACTCCGCCCGCGCCCTCTTGCTGCTGGTCGCGCTGGCGTTCACCGTCCGCTTCGCCTGGATGGCCGCCTACGTCAACTACGACCTCGCCAACGAGTTCCTCGTCTACGCCCACGGCACGCCCGACATCAAGCTGGTCATGAACCAGATCGAGGAGATCTCCCGCCGCACGGTCGGTGGACGGGCGCTCGCCTTCTCCTATGACCAGGAGTCCGTCTGGCCGCTGGAGTGGTACGTCAAGGACTATCCGAACCGAATCTTCTACGGCAACGAGCCCACCAAGGCAGCCATGGACGCCGCCGTCGTCATCGTCAACAGCGAGAACGAGGGCAAGGCCAAGCCGCTCCTGGGAGACCGCTACTACCGCTTCGAGCACCGGGTGGTGTGGTGGCCGGTGGAGTCCTACAAGGGCCTCACCCCGGCGCGCATCCTGGAAGTCCTGCGCGATCGCGCCCGGTTCGACCACTGGCTCACCGTCTGGATGTACCGCGACCATAATTCCTCGTACGCGGACTGGCCCTACCAGAATCGCTTCTCGCTCTACATCCGCAAGGACATCCTCAACCAGATGTGGGACCTCGGCGTCACCATGGCCATTCCGTCGGAGATGCCCGCCGATCCCTACCTGGAGGTGTGGCAGGAGCGACCGGCCGGCCTCACCATCGGCGCCGCCGGAGCGACGCTGGGGCAGTTCAACCAGCCCCGCGGCGTGGACGTGGGCCCGGACGGGAACGTCTACGTCGTAGACAGCGGCAACAACCGGGTGCAGGTCCTCACCGCCCAGGGCGAGGCCCTCTATGCCTTCGGCGAGGCGGGCACCGGCCCGGGCCAGTTCACCGAGCCCTGGGGCATCGTGGTGGCGCCCTCCGGCGATGTCTACGTCGCCGACACCTGGAA
>JAAYAV010000478.1 GCA_012719195.1 Anaerolineae bacterium
TACGACCCGCCCCAGGCTTTCTGGGACATGTACGCCGACCGCGAGCAGGATCCGGTGCCGGTGGGGGAGTGGGCGAGCAAGTACGATGCGCCCGGCCCCGGACTAGCGGTGACGGCTTGGCACGGGCGGCTGACGCCGGAGCAGACACGACGGATGCGGGCCGCCTACATGGGCCTGATCACCCATGTGGACTACCAGTTCGGCTACCTGCTGGAGGAGCTGCGACGGCAGGGCGTGGCCCGCAACACGCTGTTTGTTTACACCTCGGACCACGGTGACATGATGGGCGACCATCACTTGCACCGGAAGACATACGCCTACGAGGGGTCGGCGCGCGTCCCCTTCGTGATCGGCTATCCGCAGGGGTACACGGGCCCCACGGGCCGTTGCGAGAAAGTGGTGGGTCTGCAGGACGTGATGCCGACCATCCTGGAGGTCGCGGGCGTTGAGGGCCCGGCGGGCATGACCGGGCGCAGCGTACTGGCCGCGGCCCGGGGCGCGGAGTGGCGCACCTTCTTGCACGGCGAGCACTCGCCCTGCTACGCCCTGGAGCCGGCCATGCACTACCTCACCGACGGCCGGTACAAGTACATCTGGTTCCCCGCCACCGGCGAGGAGCAGTGCTTCGACCTAGTCGCGGATCCCACCGAGCTGGTGGACCTAGCGGCGCATCCGGAGCGGCGCGATGAGGTGGCGGAGTGGCGGCGGCGTTTGGTGGGAGTGCTGGCGGAGCGGGGCGATGGCTTCAGCGACGGGAAGGTGCTGGTGCCCCGCAGGGAGTGGTGGCCGCCCGAGGTTGGGTAAGCGGGAGGTCGGGTGCGCAACGGGAACTACGCCGAGGGCGCGGGTGATCGCGGTTCGGTCGACCATAGCTGTTCCGAGGCCGCCCGCGAGCGGGGGGCATGGGGGCCGCCACCTGGGGGCGCTACAGCGCTCGTGCCTGGGATGGTGAGGCGCCGACCGACACGGACTCTAGCGCCTTCTCTGGCGCGGACTCAGTGTGTGCGCGCCGACCGCGCGCGGCCCACCAGGAAGATCAGGGGAACGGTGAGGGCGAGCAGAGCACCGCTGAGGCCGTAGACCCACTGGATGCCGAGGACCGGGATGACGGCGTAGGCGGCCAGCGGGCCGAGGCCGGAGCCCAGGTCGCCTGCGGTCTGGTAGCCACCCACGTGGCGGCCACGGGAACCGGCGGCGGTCAGGTCGCCCAGCCAGGCCATGAGCAGAGGCGGGACCACTCCGTATGCCACTGCCGCCAGGAGCACGCCGGCGCCGATGAAGAGGGTGTCGGTGCTCCGAGCAAAGGCGAGAAGGGCCACGACCCCCAGCACCTCTCCGAGAACCAGCACCTTCCGCCGGCTTCCCAACCGGTCGCTAAGATGCCCCAGGGCGGGAGAGGCGACGATGGTGGTGACGTTGCGGGCGAAGAGGAGCAGGCTGGTGAGCGACGCGATGCCCACGGCCCAGTCACCCAGGTGGACGCCGTCGCCGAGGGCCTGGCGCAGGTAGAGGCCGAAGGTGGCATAGAAGACGCCGGCGAAGAAGAAGCGGTGGGCGAAGTTGAGCACAGCGATCACCCAGAGACGTGGGTCAGCCTGGCGCATCCCGCGCAGGGAGGCCTGCAGGCTCCGGCGCAGTGACGGGCGCTCTCGCTCAGCGTCCACGGGGGTGGGCCGGCGCGGGGTGCGTGGCAGGGTGAGCGCCGCCAGGACCCCCGCCCCGCTGGCGGCGCTCAGGGCAAGCATGGCCTGCGAGAGTCCGATCCAATCCACCAGGAAGCCGCCGAGGAGCATGCCCACCGAGCCGCCGAAGTAGGAGTACGAGGCGTAGATGCTGGTGTAGCGGCCGCGGTTGTCGGCCTGGCTCACCTCTAGGATGAGGTTGTAGGCGGCCACAGAGAGCAGCGACCAGGCCACGCCCCAGAGGGCCCGCGACACGAGGAGCGGCCAGAAGCCCCGCGTCAATCCGTAGGAGGCGGTGGAGAGGGCGCCGATGGCCACACCGATGATGTAGGGGCCGCGTGAGCCGAGGCGGTCGGCGAGCCAGCCGCTAACCAGGTTGAGAGGAAGGCGTACCAGCCGGTTGACGCTGAGCAGCCAGCCTACCTGGGCCGCACTGATGGCAAGCAGCCCGTACTCGGCCGGAAGCACGGCGTAGAGCGTGGTGTCGCCGAAGAGGGCCAGCGCCGTGCACAGACTCAACGTCCAGACGATACGGCGGGCCGGGGCGGTGGCACTCATTGCGGGCATCCTCCGGCTCAAGTGCTGGAGGGAGAGCGTACACCGGCCTTGACCGAACTGCCAGGGAACCGAGGCGGGCGCGACTGGACAGGCCAGAGGCGCCCGGGCACAATCCCACTCCAGCAATGCCAGACCCATAGAGGAGGCGACGTTGGCCCTCACCGAGAGAGAGAACTACTTGCGCAACGCCCGCTTTCAAGGTCCCGAGTGGACGCCCATGCGGGTCTCCTGCTCCGGCGCGTCCCGGGTGCAGTTGGGCGACGAACTGGAAGAGGTGATGGCCCGCTACCCGGGACTGTTCCCGGGCTTCGTGAAGGGACAGGTTGACTACGCCAACTACGACTTCGCCCCGGCACACCGCGCCGGCGAGGACTTCACCGACGCCTGGGGCTGCATCTGGCGCTCCGACATTGACGGCATCGAGGGCGTGGTGATCAACGCTCCCCTGGCCGACTGGGAGGCGCTGGACACCTTCGTGCCTCCCGACCCGGCAGTCCAGTGGGACCGCGGCCCGGCCAACTGGGAGGGCGCACGGCAGCAGATCGAGAAGGCGCGCGCCGAGGATCGACACACTAGCGGCGGCCTGCCGCACGGATTCCTGTTCATGCGCCTCTACTACCTGCGCGGCTTCGAGA
>JAAYAV010000479.1 GCA_012719195.1 Anaerolineae bacterium
CGAGATGGCGGTGCCTTAGGCTTGGGGTCGTGGTGGTTCGCAGCGGAGCTCCGGAAGACTGACCTAACCCCCCCCTCGTGGTTTCGCGCAGCGAAACCACTGTTCCCCCTTCCCTGGCAAGGAAGGGGGAGGAGAGGGGAATGCCCGCAGAGCGGGGGACGCACATCTCTGTTCGCCCCTCCCGCGTTGGGAGGGCGGCCAGCCGGGTGAGCGAAGCGCCTAACGAGTAGGGGGTTAGGTCAGCCGCCCGGCACCAATCTAGACCGGATTGGCCTCACCCCAGGCGTGCCAGCTTGCCCTCCACGGACTGCAGCAGGCCGATGAAGGCGTCGGCGAAGGATTGGACTCCGTCGCGCTGGAGCTTCTCGGTGATGGCGTCCAGGTCCAGGCCCAGCTCGGCCAGTTGCTCCAGGTGCGCCCGCGCTCCATCCACGTCCGTCCTCACGGTGAGGGCGACGGTGCCGTGGTCCTCGAAGGCGTCCAGCGTCTCCGGCGGTACGGTGTTGACCGTGTCCGGCCCGATGAGCTCATCCACGTAGATGGTGTCCCGATAGGCGGGGTTCTTGGCGCTGGTGCTGCCCCAGAGGGGGCGCTGCACCCGGGCGCCGGCGGCGGCCAGCTTCTCCCAGCGGCGACCGGAGAAGGCTTCCTCGAAGCGGGCGTAGATCAGGCGGGAGTTGGCCACCGCCGCCTTGCCCTGCAGATCGGCGCGACCGCGCTCCGCCAGCTCCTTGTCCACCGCTGTGTCCAGCCGGCTGACGAAGATGGAGGCCACCGAGGCCACACTCGCCGGGTCGCCGCCGGCCGCGATTAGGCGCTCGACGCCGGCCAGATAGGCCTCGGCAACGGCGTCGTAGTGGGCCAGCGAGAACATGAGGGTCACGTTGACGTTGATGCCGGCGCCGATGAGCTCAGTGATGGCCGGGAGGCCGGCGGGGGTGGCCGGTACCTTGATCATCAGGTTGGGCCGCGCCACCGCCTGCCAGAGGTGATGGGCCTCGGCGATGGTGGCCGCCGTCTCATCCGCCAGGCGCGGGTCGACTTCCAGGCTCACGAAGCCGTCCCGCCCGCCGGTGCTGTCGTAGAGGGGCCGGAAGGCATCGGCGGCCGCCTTGATGTCGCTGATGGCGAGGGCCTCGTACACGGCCATGACCGACAGGCCCTGGCCCGCCAGTTGGCGCATCTGCTCGTCGTAGTCGTCGCTGCCGCCGATGGCCTTGGCGAAGATGCTAGGGTTGGAGGTCATGCCCCGCAGGCCGCGGCCAATGAGCTCCTGGAGATCGCCGGAGGTGATGAGCGAGCGGCGGATGAAGTCCAGCCAAATGGACTGGCCCAACTGAGCCAGGCTCTGCATCTTGGTCATGGGGTACTCCTTTTCGGTGATAGCGCGCCTAGCGGGCGGGCGCCGGGGGCCGGTAGGCCAGGGCGAGCAGAAGGCCCACCGCCAGCAGGCCGGCTCCGATGTAGAGGGCGGTGGAGAAGGCGCCGGTGCGGTTCTGCACGAACTCCATCAGCATGGGCCCCACCACGCCGGCCGCGCCCCAGGCCAGCAGGATCTTGCCGTAGATGCTGCCCATGGAGGCGGTGCCGAAGGTGTCGGCAGCGAAAGCGGGCATGGTGGCGAAGCCGCCGCCGTAGCAGGAGAGGATGTAGCAGCAGATCACCGCGAACAACACCGGGCTGCCCACCCCGGGCAGGGCGATCAGTAGCGGTATCTGCGAGGCCAGCAGAATGATGAACACCGTCCGCCGGCCAATGCGGTCCGACAACGCCGCCCAGAAGATGCGGCCGAGCCCGTTGAAGATGGAGGTGATGAACACCAGCGTCCCGGCCGTGACGGCGGTGAGGCCGACCTGAGCCTGCGCCATGGGCGAGAGGTTGCTGATGAGGGAGATGCCGGCGGTGATGTTGATGAACATGATGGCCCAGAGGATGTAGAACTGAGCCGTGCCCAGGGCGGCGCTCAGGTCCAGCGCCCGACCGACGGGGTTGGCCTTGGCGGCAGGCTTGGCGGGGGCGGGAGCCTGCCAGCCGGCGGGAGGGTTCTCCAGGTTACGGGAGGCCCACAGCAGCACCAGCAGGAAGAGGACTCCGAAGGCGAAGAAGGTGTTGGCCAGCCCCAGGGCCGGCATCACCAGGGGAGCGATCTGCCCCATGATGGCGGCGCCGAAGCCGAAGCCCATCACCGCCAGCCCGGTGATGAAGCCGCGCTTGTCCGGGAACCAGCGCACCAGCACTGCCACCGGCGTGATGTAGCCCAGGCCGTTGCCGATGCCGCCGATAATGCCGTAGCCCAGCCAGAGCAGCCATTTGCTCTCCAGCACAAGAGCCAGCCCGGCCAACAGCGTACCGGCGCCGAAGAGAAGGGCGGCGATGGTGGCCACCTTCCGTGCCCCCGCCTGGTCCACGAAGCGCCCGCCGAAGGCCGCCGACAGGCCGATGAAGAGGATCACCAGGGTGAAGGCCAGCCCGACCTCGGTGTTGGACCAGCCCAGTTCCTTCATTATGGGGGTCTTGAAGACGCTCCAGGCGTAGACGGTGCCCAGGATCACCTGCATGACCACGCCCGAGACGGCTACCTGCCACCGATTGATCGGCGCGGCAGTGGAACGAGCTACCCGTTGCGTCACGTAACCTCCTGTGGACGGCGACAGATCGGCGTCGGCGCCAAGCGCGAAGGTTAGCGCAGCCTGGGCCAGATGCAAACCGCCGGCCCTCTCCGGAGCTAGCGCGCGCGTCCTGGCCGGGTCAGCGGCCGGCGCGCCGGAGCAGGGGCTGCACGTACTCCGGCGAGTAGCGCGTCGCCCGGTAGATGCCGTGCTGGGACGGGTGCGGGCTGCGGTAGTCCCAGACCACCTGCTTGTCCGGAGTCACCTCAAAGAGATGCCCGGCTCCTCCCTCGCACACCAGCAGGTTGCCGTTGGGCAGGAGCTGCGCCCCGGAGATGTAGGCGCTGAAGAAGGCCTCCTGCGGCTCGGCGCGATACTCCCAGACGACCTCCTCCGCCAGCGGATCCACGATCAGCACGCGCGACCAGCGGCGCCTGGTGCCGTTGTCGAACACCAGAATGCGACCGTCGGGCATCAGGGTAGGCTGGTGCTGCCCGTCCAGGACGCCCGGCCCCCAAGCCCACACGATCTCCCCCGTGGCCCGCTCGATGACGCCGATGGTGTCCAAACTGCGGTAACTGAAGAGGATGTTGCCCGGGGCGAAGCGCTGGTCGCGGGCGGCAGCGGCGGTGTCCGGTAGCGACTGGCCGGTGTTGTTGTGGGCCCAGTCGAAGGGGTAGTCGGCGCGGATGCGCTCGAGGACGTACTCGCTCCGCTCCCCGCCGAGGCAGCGGCGCAGGTCTTCGAAGTGCTGCTCCCCGAACCACTCCCAGAGGACCTGCTTCTGGCGCGTGACCTCGATGAAGTAGGGGCAGCGTTTCAGCTCGGGACCGATGGCGGGCGCCATCTTGTCCATAACGCAGTGGATGAGCAGGTTGCCGCTGTCCAGCACCCGGTAGTCGTGGTCTATGCGGCAGTGGTAGCTCCAGACGACGTTGCCGGCCGGGTCAACCTCGCGCAGGCCCGTCTTCTCTATGGGAGAGCGATCGCGGGTGGAGTAGAGCAGATTGCCGTCGGGCAGCAGCGTCAGGTACTGCACCGCGGTTTGCGCCGTCCACTCGTGCAGCGGCTTACCGTCCATGTCGATCAGGTGCATGTGGGCGACTCCGCCCTCGCCGTCTTCGGGCCTCTCATAGGTGTGACAGAAGAGGGTGTAGCCATCGTAGACCTGCGCACCGGCCATCTTCGCACCTCCTACCGTACGGTGTCGCTGCCCTCGTGAGGATACTGCCTGTGGATGCCCCCGTCTAGGCTCCTTCCCGCCCGCGACTAGTGCTCCGCTCGCGGCCATGCCGGCAACTTACCTCGCCTCAGCCGGAGCTACTGAGCTTCTGCCTACAGCGAGTCAGCGCACCGCAGCCACTGGAGGAAGCGCTGGCAGACGGGGTGTATCATGGGAGCGAAAGCGGCTCGGCCGCCGGGGAGCAGGCTTCGCCCGGCCGGCTCTCGCCGACAAACGACAGCGGTGGCCCTACCGGAAGGAGGAGACAGTCATGAGGCGCTGGAAGCATGCAGTTTTGGCGTTAGCGATTGTTCTGGTCTTGGTCGGCACGTGTGGTGCCCTCACCAAGCCGGTGGAGACGGAGGCGGCGCCCATTGCCACCGCCGCGCCGGCGATAGCGGAAGAGATAGCCGCCGCCAACGAGCTGGAAGCCCAGGTCACCTCGGTCTACACTCAGGCCGCTCCGGCCGTGGTGAACATCACCAGCCGGCGCCTCGTCACCGACTTCTTCATGCGATCCAGCGCCCAGGAGGGTACCGGCTCCGGCTTCGTCTGGGACGACGAAGGGCACGTGGTGACCAACTACCACGTCATCCAGAACGCCGACCAGGTGCTCGTCACCTTTGCCAGCGGCGCCACCTACGAGGCCGCCATCGTGGGGGTCGATGCCACCAACGACCTGGCCGTGGTCCGCGTTGATGCCGGTGATGATCTCCCCCGGCCACTTTCTATCGGGGACTCGACTCAGCTGCGCGTCGGGCAGTTCGTCATCGCCATCGGCAACCCCTACGGGCTGGACAACACCATGACCCTGGGCGTCATCAGCGCCCTTGGCCGGGTGATCGAGAGCCCGGAAGAGAGCGGCTTTATCGGCGAGGCCATCCAGACCGACGCCGCCATCAACCCGGGTAACTCGGGCGGTCCCCTCCTGGACCTGCGCGGCCAGGTGGTGGGGGTGAACTCCCAGATCATCAGCCCGAGCGGTGCCTCCGCCGGGATCGGCTTCGCCGTCTCGGCGCGCACGGTGCAGCGAGTGGTACCGGCGCTCATTGAGCAGGGCTACTACGCTCATCCCTGGCTCGGAATCGAGACGGTCAACCTGACCGCCTCCAGCATCCGCATCCTGCGCGAGGCGGGGATGGACGTAAAGGTCACCTCGGGTGTGCTGGTGGTCAGCGTCACCCGCGGTGGCCCGGCGGAGCAGGCGGGCGTTCAGGGAGCTCAGCGCCAGGTCACCCTGGGCCGCTACCGCATCCCGGTGGACGGCGACATCATCACCGCCGTGGATGGACAGCCGGTGACGGCCATGGAGGACCTGACCGTGTACCTGGAGACGCAGACGACTGTGGGAGACACCGTTCAGCTGACGGTGGCCCGCAATGGTGCCGAGCTGCAGATAGCCGTCGAGGTCGCGGCGACGCCGCAGTAGCCTCCGCTGCCCGCTGACCTCCGGCATCCACGCCGCTGGCCACGCCTCGGGGCTCACGATTTCCGCGTCATACCAGGATTTGACACTATCACTTGGCGGTGCTATATTATATCCCGATATAGCTGAGGTAGCTATATACGACACACAAGGGAGGAATGCCTGTTGCACGATTCGATCCGACATCATCATGTTCACCGCCGCCGACGTCGCCCCGATGGCGAGGTGCGTCGCTTTCTGCAGCCCTGGCTGCTGCTGCTCCTGCTGGAGAAGCCCAGCCACGGCTACGAGTTGATGGAGCGCCTAGCGCAGGACCCGGACGCACCCCAGGGAGACCCGGGGCTGCTGTACCCGCTCCTGCGAAGAATGGAGCGCGAGAGCCTGGTCGCCTCGGTCTGGGATACGGAAGGCAAGGGCCCCGCCCGACGCCAGTACGAGGTCACCCCCGAGGGGACCGATTATCTGCACGCCTGGGCGGTCAGTATTCGTCAGACCAGGGCACGGCTAGACCGTTTCCTGAACCAGTACGCGGCGCACTTTGGCGCCGAAGGGAGAGATGCTGTTGAACTATCCTAGAAACTTTGGTCCGTATACCCGTGGGCGGGGATTCCGACCGGCGCCGCTCGAGCAGGGACGTCCCAGCCGGCTGCACCATCGTCGGTTCCGCCGTCGCTACATCACCCGCGATGAGCGCATCGCCCATCTTGAGGGCTACCTCAGCGAACTGCGCCTGGAAGCGCAGGCCGTCGAGGAGCGCCTGGCAGAACTGCGTCCCACTGACTAGCCTGGAGCGCTCGAGCGGGCCGAGGTAGTCACCTCGGCCCATCGGATTGCTGCCTGGGGACGGGGGCATATCACGAGCACACGCACATCTGGCAGCCCAGGCCGTCCCCCATATTGTCCCATCCACCGCGCGTCTCCATACCAGCGAGACGCGCCTTCGTATGCTGGGGCGCCTTCGGCAGCAGGGCCGGGACCGTCCCTGTGCGCCAATGCGCTTGCCCAGCGGCTGGGTCTGAGCAAGGTCGCTGTCTCACCGCATCTGTACCGGTCTCAGGACTTGGGGCTGGTGGTTGGACGCGCGGTTGGGTCTCGCACCAACCACTTCCTCGACCCGGGAGCACTGCAGCGCTGCTGCGCCGCCCTTGGCCTCGCTCCATCGCGCCTACTCGCTGGCGAGGCCTCCGGTGATGCGGGCGGACTGCCCTATCATCGGCGCCGCGCGTGGCCTCGAAGACACGGCGTACTCCCGGCAATGACCGGCGCGTCGTTCTCCGTCGGGCCGAGCGACCTCTTCGGCGTGTTCGCGCTGCTATCGCCTATGCCGACCGCACTCTTGGTGGTACTCTACTGTCACTCACCTATGTGGTGGACGCGCTACGACACGCGCCGGCAGAGCTGCCTGCTCTGCTCCTGGCGCTGGACTGGACCGTGGCGGCGCTGTTCGGACTAGTATTGTGGACGGCGGCCGACCGGCTACTGGTGCGCCGGATGAAGGAGGCGCAATGACGGAAGGCCGTTCAGGTTCGAAGAAGGGGCAAGGCTCTCGCTTGGGCGGTGCCGCAGGCGCTTCGCCCACCCACGGGGCGGGCGGGAGCGGGGGCCAGGGTGGACCGGTATCCGGGCCGGGCTTTGGGCGTGGGGCCTTGCCCCAAGGCCCTGTGTGGCCCATCCTGCGTCGATTGCTGGGCTACATGCGTCCGCACCTTCTTCTCTTTGGTGGAGTGTTCCTGGCCCTTCTCGCCTCGACCGTGATCGAGTTGGCGCCGCCCTGGATCACCCGCTACGCCATCGATACGGTGATACCCGGCGCAATCGCGCGCGAGATCTGGTTGATCGCCGGAGCAGTGGTGGCGGTGGCCCTGGTGCAGGGCATGGTGGATTTCGTGCGTTCGTACCTGACGGCCTACACCGGGCAGCGCATCATCTTCGGCATCCGCACAGCCGTTTACGAACACTTGAGCCGCCTGTCCTTCTCCTTCTACGACCAGGCACGTACCGGCGACCTCATGTCGCGCGTTACCGGAGACGTGGACTCTCTAAGCCAGTTCTTCTCCCGTTCCGGCATCACCGTGGTCACCAATGCCATGACTATCATTGGGATCCTGGTGGTGATGGTGACCTGGAGCCCGCGGCTAGCATTGCTTTATCTGCTAATGATCCCCTTTATGGCGCACGCCATGTGGGTGTATGCCCGCCGGGTTCGCCCAATGTTCGCCCAGGCCCGGCGCTATCTCGCCACGCTGACCGCCACTTTGCGCGAGACCTTGGTGGGCATCCAGGTGGTCAAGCTCTTCGGCGCCGAGGCCAGAGAGGCGGTCAAGGTGGAGGGCCAGAGCCGCGCCTACCGGGACGCCAACATCGAGGCTTCACGCACCACCTCGTTCTGGATGCCCTACACCCAGGTGCTCGTTGGCGCCTTCACCGGCGTCGTCCTCTGGTACGGCGGCAGCCAAGTGATCCAGGGCGCAATTTCCTTGGGTATGCTGGTCGGCTTCACCAGCTACATCGCTATGCTCATGCGGCCCATCCGG
This sequence comes from Anaerolineae bacterium, assembly GCA_012719195.1. Lineage (GTDB taxonomy): Bacteria > Chloroflexota > Anaerolineae > DRVO01 > DRVO01 > Ch71. The sequence goes on from JAAYAV010000479.1 coordinate 7,792, forward strand.
CAGACGGGCATGATGCTGGCGTCGGTGCTGCAGGCGGTGGCCGCTGCCGAGCGGGTGTTTGAGGTGCTGGACACCGAGCCCGATATCCGCGACGCCCCCGACGCCTACGATTTGCCGGCCACGGCAGGGCACGTGCGCTTTCATGACGTCGGTTTCGCCTACACCGGCGGCGCCAGGGTACTCGATGGAGTCAGCTTCGAGGCCAAGCCCGGGCAGATGATTGCGTTGGTGGGACCTTCCGGCGCGGGCAAGACGACGGCTGTGCACCTCATCCCGCGCTTCTATGATGTCGAGGAAGGCGCGGTCACCATCGACGGACACGATGTGCGATCGGTGACCATCAAGTCCCTGCGGGAGGCGGTGGGCGTCGCTATGCAGGACGTCTTCGTGTTCGACGCCTCCCTGCGGGAGAACATCGCCTATGGCAGGCCCGGGGCGAGCCAGGACGAGATCGAAGGCGCGGCGCAGGCGGTGCAGTTGCACGAGTTCATCGTCTCCCTGCCCCAGGGATACGACACCCCCGTAGGTGAGCGTGGCGTGCAGCTGTCGGGTGGGCAGCGGCAGAGACTGGCGCTGGCGCGGGTGCTGCTGCGCAACTCGCCCATACTCATCTTCGACGAGCCCACTTCCAGCGTGGATGCGGCCACGGAGACGGAGATGCAGCAGGCCCTGGACAAGGCCCGCCAGGGGCGGACCACCTTCGTCATCGCCCACCGGCTGTGGACGGTCCAACGAGCCGACCAGATCCTGGTGCTGGCATACGGGCGGATCATCGAGCGCGGCGAGTCGAAGGACGGCCGTTCCGCTCACGACTGGCTGATCGAGGCAGGCGGGCCCTACGGCGACTTGGTCCGGCAGCAGATGCGGGACCTGGCGGTCGCTCCTGAGAAGCAGACCTCCAGTCGCATGCCGGGTCGCGGCGGCGGAGGAGGGCGTGGACGAGGCGCCGGCGGTGGACCCGGCTCCCGGGAGGTGCGGTCGTGAGCATGCGCGGTGGGTTCATGGGCAGGATGCAGGCCCAAGACGAGAAATACAACCTGGCCTCGCTGGACAGGCGTCTCCTCAGGATGCTGTGGCACTACCTGCTTCCCTATCGGAGCAAGCTGGTGCTCGCCTTGGTGGCCATGGCCGCCCTCACGGTGGCCGGCCTGCTCACTCCCTACCTTAGCAAGGTCGCCATCGATTCCTACATCGTGGTGGGCGACTTACGCGGTCTGAGCCTGATCGCCGTGGCATATCTGGCCCTCGGCGGCATCCAGTGGCTGGCCAGCTACTGGCAGGGCTACCTCTCCAGCCAGGTGGGCCAGGGCATCATCTACGATCTGCGCGGAGACCTTGTCCAGAGGGTGTTGCGGCAGTCGATCCGCTTCCACCGAAGCGAGCAGGTGGGCCAAGTGATGTCTCGCCTGACCAACGATGTCAACGCGCTGGCGCAGGCGGCCACGAGCACGGTCCTCAACCTGATCACCGACGTGCTCAGCCTGGGCGGGATCGTCGCAGTCCTGCTGCTGCTGGATTGGCGGCTGGCGCTGGCCACCTTCGCGGTCATGCCCCTGGTGGTGCTAATCACCGCCTTCCTGGGCCGACAGATGCGGCAGGCCTACCGCAACGTGCAGCAGGAGCTGGCGGCGGTCAACACCGGGGTGGAGCAGGGCGTGTCCGGCATGCGCGTCACCCAGTCGCTCTCCATGGAATCGTCGGCGGTGGACCAGTTCGAGGAACTGGCGATGCGCAATCTGCGGGCAAACCTGCGGGCCAGCCTTCTCTCCGCAGCTCTTTTCCCCGCCATGTCCATCGCGGGGAGTCTGGGAACGGCGCTGGTGCTGGGCTACGGCGGAGTGCGAGTCGCGGCGGGAGCCATAACCATCGGCGTGCTGATGGCTGCCCTCGGGTACGTGAGGCGCTTCTTCGGACCCCTACGCGAGTTGAGTCAGGTCTACAGCACCCTTCAGACGGCGGCAGCGTCGCTGGACCGCATCGCCGACTACTTCGACCGGCCGCTCGAGATAGATGAGCCCGAGGCGCCGTCGCTACCGGAGGGCGGGTTCCGCGGCCGGGTGGAGATGGATGGCGTCAGCTTCAGCTACGGGCGCGAGAAGGTGCTCCTCGACGTCTCATTGGCGATCGAGCCGGGCGAGGTGGTGGCGCTGGTGGGGCCCACCGGCGCCGGCAAGAGCACCCTCGTCAACCTGATCACGCGCCTGTACGACGTCGACGAAGGCGCGGTCCGACTGGACGGCGTCGACGTCCGCCACCTATCCGGGTCGGACCTGCACCGCAGCGTGGTCGTGGTGCCCCAGGACACCTTCCTGTTCGACGGAACCATCGGCGAGAACATCCGCTACGCCCGACCGGAGGCGACCGATGCCGAGGTGGAAGCGGCCGCTGCCCGGGCGCAGGCGCACCAGTTCATTTCCCGGCTGGCCAATGGATACGACACGCCCGTGGGCGAGGCCGGCGTTCGCCTTTCCGGAGGCCAGAAGCAGCTGGTGGCCCTGGCCCGCGCCATGCTCGCCGACCC
>JAAYAV010000078.1 GCA_012719195.1 Anaerolineae bacterium
ACCTCCTCTTGGCGCCATTCCTCCGAAGCTCCGGTGTAGCCCACGCCCGGGCTGTTGCCGAAGGGATCCTTGGTCGTCATCCCAGGCGCCCGCAGCCATTCCCAGGTGGCGCCTTGTTTGGAGGAGATGCCAACGTAGGCCCAGTCGTAGTACTCCTCGATGTCGTGCCACACCCAGTACCGCAGCCAGGGCTCCTCCAGATGGCGCAGGTCGATCGCCGCCGTTAGGGTCGCGTTGCCGATGGAGTCGTTACCGGACCACCACACCAGGCTGGAGTTGGGTGGGAACTCCGGCACTAGGTCGGCCGTGGCGGCACCGCCGAACTCCAGCTGACCCTCCCAATCTCCTGGAATCAAGACCACATCACAACCGTACTGGGATACCGTGTCGCTGATCGTCGCACCCGAGCGTAGCTCATGGCGGCAGAGGTTCGGGCAACTCGCCGGCTCCGCCGAATCACCGTCGGACGAGATCAGCGTGGGCGCCACCTGAGCGACCGACCACTGCAGGAACAGGTCGTCCAGGGTGAGGCCGGTGGCGTGATAGGTTAGGTAGGCGCTGAGGGCTTGCCGGCCCGGCTGCGGGTCCACCGCCACCTCGAGGAGCGCCTCCGGCCCGAGGGTGTCGCGCACGAGAGTGAGGAAGCTGGCCGCACTCCGGTAATGCAGGCCGGAGACGGCGGGCTCGGACGACCAGCCGAAGAGCTCGAAGTCCGTGCAGGCCAGCGGCGCCGGTGCTTCCGCTCCCTCCGCCAACTTGGACAGCCCCTCGTTGAACCACGTTTCTTCCTCTGGATCGACGGCGTACTGGAGCAAGTGCTGGACCTCGTGCTGGATGAGGGCGGCGGAACAGCCACCGTTGGTGCTGCAGGACGACAGGCTGACGTATATCGCGCTGGCGTTGTTGCTGTAGGGATGCTGCCGGTCGCCCGGCTGGTCGGCGGAAGAGAAGTAGCCGCCCATGGCGGACAACTCGGCGTAGACGAGGTCGATAGGAAACAGGTCGGGGCGGACCATAAGGGCACGCTCCGCAAGGGTGGCCAACAGACCGGCCTGAAGGGCAGTGTCCGCTTCGCGAGCGGCTCGGAGCATTAGGTTCGGGGACACGCTTGTGCTATCCTGGGCCCACACGCGGAAGGTGTCCGTGTGCCCCACCAAGGTGGTGGTGACCTCGCGGTACTCGCCCCGACGCCCGGCAGCGACCCAGAAGCTGCGACCGGGACCCATGCCTGAGGGCGGCGGTACCTCCCCCTCAGGGAGAGTGTCGGGGACGCGCTCGTTGTCGGCGACGCTGTAGAGAAGGGTATGGCGAGGGGAAGCGTCGGCCACCGTCGGCTCGGCGCCTGGCGAGCATGCCACGGCCAACGCCGCAACAGTCAGTAGAGCGGCTACCAGATTCGGGAGTTTCACAATTGACCTCGCGGCGCATTATAACAGCCCAAACGGGGAAGGCAGCAACACGTCTTCTCTGCCAACCGTCTCGGCGGGGAGGCCAGCGGTGAGAGAGAGACCCATTCGGGTCTTCGTCAGTGCTACGCCCGATCTTGAGCCCGAGCGCGAGGTGATTGGGGAGGCACTGGCACGCTTTCCTGTGCCGCTAGCCTGGGAGATCGCACGGACGCCGCGCCCGGGCGAGCAGACGCCGGAGGCGCTGGCGCTGGTACAGCAGAGCGATCTGTTCCTAGTCCTTCTGGGTGAGGACGCCGGTGCTCCGGTGGGGGCAGAGTTGCTGGCGGCCCAGCGGGCGGAGCTGCCGCGGCTGGCGCTGCTGAAGGACGAGCCGCATACACCGGCAGGGCAGTTCTTCCGGTACAGTAGCGTCGATGACTGGCAGGCCTTTCGCGGTCCCGAGGACTTGCGGCGCCTGGTGCTGCGCTGGCTGGCACAGGAGGTGCTGCGTGAGGCCATCAAGTTCGGCCTCCAGCCGGACGAGGCGGCACGACTCATCGGGTTCACCCGGGACGAGCAGGCTAAGGATGAGCCTATGGTGGCGGGACATGGCGAGCCCCAAGGCGCCCAGGATGGCGCGGTGATAGTTTCCGCCCGGCGACCGCCGCGCGCCGAGTCCACGCCAGAATGAAGGCGGCATCAGTCTTGTCCGGTACGCCGCAGTAGGGAGTAGACGCGCTATGCAGGGGCTACTGAAGGAAGAGCCCGGTCCCGGGCACGTCCGCTTGGCCGAGGTCCCGGAACCACATCCCGGTCCGGGCCAAGTGCGCATCGCTGTGCAGGCTGCTGGTATCTGCGGCTCTGACCTGCACATCCTTCATGACGACATCAAGCTGCTGGTCCGTCCGCCGGTGGTGATGGGACATGAGTTCTCCGGCTACATAGACGAGCTGGGTGCGGGCGTCACCGACTGGAAGATGGGCGACCGGGTGACGGCCGAGACGGCGGTACGGACCTGTGGTCGCTGTCTTTCCTGCCGCACGGGGAGCCCCAACCGTTGCTCGCAGAAGGAGATCATCGGCTACATCCACGATGGTGCTTTCGCGCCCTACACCGTCGTCTACGCCGAGAGGCTGCACCGCCTCCCCGACGAGGTGGACTACGTGAGCGGGGCGATGACGGAGCCCCTGGCCTGCTGCGTGAGGCTCCTCTGTGATATGACGGTGATCCGGCCGCATGATCTGGTTGTGGTGGCGGGCCCGGGGGCCATCGGCCTGCTGTGCGCCCAGGTGGCGAAGGCGGCCGGGGCCCGGGTGTGCCTGGTGGGCACCAGCGTGGATGCAGACCGTCTGCACGTGGCCGCAGGGCTGGGCCTAACCTGGACGCTGCGGGCCGACCAGGACGATGTCGCTGCCGCCATCATGGACGCGAGCGATGGCGAGGGTGCCGACGTGTACGTGGAGGCGTCCGGTGCGCCGGCGGCGGCCCGCATGGGGCTGGAGCTGACGCGGCGGAATGGGCAGTACGCGCAGATCGGACTGGCGGGAGGGGCCTTCCCTCTTGACTTGTCGCTCCTGGCTTACAAGGAACTCCGGATGGTGGGCTCGTTGGGGCAGACCGCGCCCGGTTGGACGCGGGCGCTAGGCATGATGGCCTCCGGTCAGGTGCAGGTCCGGCCGCTGGCGACACACGTTCTGCCCTTGAGCCGCTGGGACGAGGGCTTCCGGCTCTTCGAGAGTAAGGAAGGGATCAAGGTGATCCTCATTCCCGGTCAGTAGGCGAGGAGAGAGATTGGTTCGTTTCGATGTCTTCACCCTCTTTCCTGGAATGTTCGACGGCCCGCTAGGGGACAGCATCGTCTCCCGCGCCGTTAGGGCCGGCCTGGTATCCTGGCAGGCTCACAACATCCGGGACTACGCCACCGACAAGCACCACGTCACCGACGACCTGCCCTATGGGGGCGGGGGCGGCATGGTGATGAAGGCGGAGCCGCTGGTGCGAGCGGTTGAGTCTGTGGTGGAGGATCGGGGCTCACCGGACGTGGAGGTGCTGCTCCTCACTCCCCAGGGCGATCGGCTCAGCCAGGCCTTGGCTCGGCGCCTGAGCAACAGGCGGCGCCTGGCCCTCATCTGCGGGCGCTATGAAGGGGTGGACGAACGGGTGCCGCAGCTGCTTGAGGCGCGCCCGGTGTCCATCGGCGACTACGTGCTGAGCGGCGGGGAGCTGGCGGCCATGGTGCTGATCGAAGTCGTGGCCCGCCTCGTGCCCGGGGTCCTGGGCGACCCTGACGCCACCTTCGAGGACAGCCACTCCGAGGGCTTGCTGGAGTATCCGCACTACACTCGGCCGGCGGAATTCGGCGGCATTTCGGCGCCGGACGTGCTTCTCTCCGGCAACCATGCCCAGGTGTACCGTTGGCGCCGGCAGCAGTCCTTGCGACGAACGCTGCTGCGCCGGCCCGACATGCTCGATCGCGCCCGGCTCGATGACGCCGATCGCGACTACTTGGCAGAACTAAGACGGAATCTGGACGAGGAGAGCCAACGCTGAATACGGCCGATTTGGGACTGGGAATCGATACTGGCGGCACCTACACCGATGCCGCTGCGGTGAACACGGCCACCGGGGAAGTGGTCGCCACGGGCAAGTCGCCGACCACGCGGCACGACCTGGCGGAGGGAATCATCGCCGCTGTGCGGCAGATTCCGCCGGAGGTCCTGGCGCGCATCGGACTGGTGTCTCTCTCGACGACTCTGGCTACCAACTCCATAGTGGAGGGCGAAGGCGCCCCGATCTGCCTACTCCTCATCGGGCACGACCGCGAGTTGTTCCGTAGCTACGACCTTCATCGCTGGCTGCCCACAGCGAACCTGACTTTCGTTCCCGGCGGGCACAACGGTGTCGGCGCCGAGTGTGAGCCACTCGATGAGGAGGAGGTGCGGCGCGTTGCTCGTGAGGAAGGCGGCCGAGTCTCCGCCTTCGCCGTCAGCGGCTACTTCGGGGTTCGCAACGCTGATCACGAGCTGCGGGCGCGCCGGATCCTCGAGGAAGAGACGGGGCTGCCGGTTACCTGCGGGCACGAGCTGGCGACGGAGCTGGACTCGGTGCTCCGCGCGGCGACCTGCGCGTTGAATGCCAGCCTGGTGCCGCTGCTTCGCGACCTGATGGAGTCGCTGGGGCGGGCACTCGGGGAACTGGGCGTCCGGGCTCCGGCCATGGTGGTGCGGGGAGACGGCTCGCTCATGCGCATGGAAATGGCCCTGGAGCGCCCCGTCGAGACCATACTGAGCGGCCCGGCGGCGAGCGTGGTGGGGGCGCAGGCGCTGGCCAAGCTATCCGACATGCTGGTGATCGACATCGGCGGCACCACCACGGACTTGGCCACCGTGCGCGACGGCATGCCGCGCCTCAACCGGCGCGGGGCTTCGGTTGGGCGCTGGCGCACGTTAGTGCGGGCGGTGCAGACCGTGAGTAGCGGCCTGGGTGGCGACAGCCAGGTTACGCTCGACGAAGGGTCGCGGTTGCGTGTCGGTCCGCAGCGAGCGGTACCAGTGGCGTATGCGGCCTGGGCCTATCCCAGCGTGCTGGACGTGCTCCGCGAGGGGCTGGACCGGGTGAGCCGGCTGGAGCCGCGGGATCTGGTTATGTATCTCCTCGCCCGACCGCCCAAGGGGCTGGAGCTGTCGGCAGTGGAGGAGCGCATCCTTGAGGCGGTCCAGACAGGGCCCCAACCGCTGTGGCGGCTCGCCACGCGCGATCCGTGGGTGCACTTCTACCTGTCGAACCGTAACCGACTGGAGACTAGTGGCGTCCTAGCTCGCTGCGCGTTCACTCCCACCGACGCCCTGCACTTGCGGGGGCTCTTCCAGGAATGGAACGTTGAGGGCTCGGAGTTGGCGGCGCGGCAGCTGTCCTGGTACACCCAGACCGACGCGGACGAGGTCGTGGAGCGAGTACAGGTCCTGGTGCGTCACGCCATGGTGCGGGCCATGGCAGGCATGCTAGCCAACGGTTCGGAAGAGCCGATGGCCGAGCCTGACGGCCGCCTGATGGAACTAGCGCTCAACCGCAACGGCAGCGCCCTGGAGGTACAGCTTCATTCGCACCTGCCCATAGTGGGGTTGGGGGCGCCGGCGGCGCACTTCGTCCTGCCGGCAGCGCAAGCCATCAATGGCGCTCCCGTCCTCCCGCCGCACCATGCTGTGGCCAACGCCGTCGGCGCAATCTGCGGCAGTGTCGTGATACGCGAAACACTGGGGGTGCAACCGGTGTACCACTCCGCCGGACTGGACTCCTACGTCGTGACCGGACCCTTCGCCAGTGTACCGCACAATGACCGCGAGGCCGCGATCAGGGATGCCCAGCGGCGGGCACGGTCCTTGGCGCTGCAGGCGGCGGAACGCGCCGGGGCGGCCGAGATCGAGGTGAGTGTTGAGGTGGTGAATGACGAGGCCACCCCCGGGCCTGGCTACGGCGACCGCCTCTACCTCGGCTCGACCGTGACGGCGACGGCGGTGGGGCGGCCGCGGTTCGCCTCTGAGCTCCCCGAGCCGGAGGTGGAAGCGGAGGAAGCGCTGTGGTGATTTCTGTCTGCTTCTTTTCCGACGAGGTCTCACCCGACTTCGGCGAGTCGCTGCGCCTGGGACGGGCAGCAGGGGCGGAGTCGGTGGAGCTGCGATCGCGGCTCTTCGGCAAGCGCGTGGATCAGCTGAACGCGGGCGAGCTGCGCCAGATCCGTGGCTTGCTCGCGGGCGAGGGTCTGGCGTGCGCCATCATCGCCTCCAGCTTCGGCAAGTGCGACCTGGATTCGGACGAGCAGTGGCGCGAGCACGAGGAGATACTGCGCGGCTCTATCGCCGCCGCGCATGCTCTGGAGACGGACTTGGTGCGCTGCTTCCCCTTCTGGACCCCAAGCCGGCAGGACCTACCGCGTCCCGATCTGGACGCCAATCTAGGCCGGATTGTGGAGCGGCTGGGCTGGGCGGTGGAGGTGGCGGAGCGTGAAGGAGTGGTGCTGTGCCTGGAGACCGAGGCGGCTACCTACTCCGGCAGCTGCGCCGAGGTGGATGCCATCACCCGGGCTCTAGGACCTTCCCCCGCCGTGGCCATAGCCTGGGACGTGAACAACGCCTGGCTGGCCGGTGGTGAGGATCCGGTCGCGGTCGGCTATCCCCTGCTTCGCGACCGGGTGCGGCACCTGCATATCAAGCCAAATGGCGACGGTAGCCTGGCCACCATCGCGGACTCGGTTCGATCCTACGGCGAATTACTGTCATTGTTCGCGATATCGGGCTATGAGGGCGCGGCCAGCATCGAGCACTGGGGCAGCTCGGAGGCCATGCTGGCGGGTATCCGGCAGTTGTGTCGCCTGAGGAACGACCTATCGTAGGTGAGGCAACCGACTCACTCTAGGCGCGGCCGGCAGGACTGAGGATGAACGTCATCGTCCGTACGCTCGTGGACCTGTACGAGGCGCTCGTGCGCTGGTACCACTCGTGGCGCTACGGCCCGGTGGCCCGGCGTTTGGGGAAGACGGACGGCGCCGGCCACGGTTTGATCGTGGTGCAGATCGACGGACTAAGTCACGACGAACTGCTGCGGGCGCTCTCGGGCGGCCACATGCCCTATCTGGCGCAGGTGCTGCGCGCGGGCGAAGGTGAGGCGTACCGCTGGTTTTCGGGCCTACCCAGCACGACGCCGGCCGTGCAAGCGGCCCTGATGTACGGCACCAAGCACGGCATACCCGGCTTCCGCTGGTACGAGAAGTCCACCGGCGCCTACCCGGTGTGCAAGCTGCCCGGGTTCGTCAACCGCCTACAAGCCCGCCTCTCCGCGGGGCGGACCGGCATCCTGCGCGGCGGATCCAGTTACGCCAACATGTTCGACGGGGACGCTAGCACGTCGCTCTTCACGCTGGCCGCGATCGGCGGGAGCAGCCTCCTGCAGCGGGCGGGCGTTCTACCGCTGTTCATCATTCTGGCCTCGAGTCCTCTTCGCGTAGCACGTATCGCCGCCCTCTCCGTCTGGACGTACCTGAGCGAGCTGTGGCGGCGGGTGTCTGCCTTCTTCTGGCCGAGCAAGTTCGGACGCCTGAGCCTGCTCTCGCCCTTCATCCACGTTCTGACCGACGTGCTGGTGCGCGAGATCTCTACCTTTGCCGCGCTGGTGGAGATCCACCGTGGCGTGCCTGCCATATACGTGAACTACACCAGCTACGACGAGTGGGCGCATCGTTTCGGGCCGGACGACGGGCACGCACTGCGCGCTCTGCGGGCCATCGATGGGCAACTCAAGCAGCTGGACCGGATGCGGCGGTGGGGGGGGCGGCCCTACGATCTCTACGTGCTGTCGGACCACGGCATGACCGCCTGCGTGCCCTTCGACACGGCCTTCGGCCAGACGCTGGGCGAGTTCATCGATGGCTGCATCGAGGGTAGCACCCGCACGGACGAGGCCATCATGGGGCCGGTCGATCTGCAGGAGCCGGCGGCACTGCTGGGCTACGAGACGGAAGCAGTGGAAGATGACCTCGACGGCCTCTCGCGCGAGGTGGCCCGATCGTTGCGAGAGTCACTGGAGAAGCGAGTGGAGGCTGAGCCGCCCGAGCCGGCGGTCCGCAGCGATGTCGTTGTGCGAGACTCCGGACCGCTCTCACACGTGTACTTCAACGCGGTGGCGGACCGACCGGCGACCCTGGAAGAGCTATCTGAGTTCTACCCCGGCCTGGTAAGGCGAGTGGCGGGCCACCCCGGTATTGCCGTAGTAGCCGTGCGCAGCCCTGATGGCCCGGTGTTGGTCACGGCGGCAGGCGTCTTCCCGGCGGTGCGTGAGTCCGCCGCGGCGGTCTTCACGGGCCTGGTGGAAGCGACCGAGCTTCTGGACGAGGTTGTCAGGCTGCTGGAGTTCTCCAATAGTGGCGACCTTGTCGTGCTGGGGCGTTGGGGGTGGTGGGGGCGGCCGGATCAGGTGGTCTCCTTCGAGCGCCAGCGCGGTACTCACGGCGGGGCGGGCGGACACCAGTGCGATGCCTTCGTCGTCGCATTCACCGCTCCGTCCATTAGCCTCGACGGCGTCCGCACTGCTTCGGACCTCTACCGTCTGTTCCTCTCCTATCAGTCCGAGCCTCTGGCGGTGGAGACCGAGGGGGTGGTCACGGACACTGCCTCGGCCCCGGTTGAGGCAGTCCCGACGCGGCGCCAGCCCCAGCGCTGAGGTTTGTCCGCGGCCGTAGATTTCTGAACATGATGCCAGCATGCTACAATGATATGTTGACGGCTTACGGGACACGGAAGGGTCAATGACATACAGGCAGGCTCTGGACTGGCTATGGGGCCTTACGGACTACGAGCGCCGCAGCGGGTATGACTACTCCGCGGCGCGCTTTGACCTACAACGGGTGCGAGATCTGCTCCAGCTTCTGGGCGACCCGCAGAAGGGTATGCGCTTGGTGCACGTCGCCGGCACCAAGGGCAAAGGCTCAACCTCCGCGATGCTGGCCGCGATCTACCGGGCGGCGGGGCTTCGCACCGGGCTGTACACTTCGCCCCACCTCCACACCGTCCGCGAGCGGATGCAGGTGGACGGGACGCCCATTCGTCGGGAGGGCTTCTCCCGGGTGATGGCCGAGGTTGCCTCCGCAGTGGAGCGTGTCGAGGGGATCACCAGCTTCGAGGCTTTGACGGCCGCCGGACTGCTGTGCTTCCGCCAGGCGGGCGTGGACGTGGCGGTCCTGGAGGTCGGCATGGGCGGCCGCCTCGATGCCACCAACGTGGTGGAACCATTCGTATCGGTGATCACGTCCATCAGCCGCGACCATACGGCCACTCTGGGTGACAGTCTTCAGGCCATCGCCGCTGAGAAGGCGGGCATCATCAAGCGCGGGGTGCCGGTGGTGAGCGCAGGACAGGCGCCCGAGGTCGCGGACGTGCTGGCCGGTCTTGCACGGGAGACACAGTCCCCTTTGGAGTGGGTGGGATGCGACTGGGGGTACGCGGCGGGCGCCTGGAGCGACACGGTGCAGTCCCTCTCCCTGCAGCCGCCGGTGCGGTTCAGCGCCGCAGCCAGCACCTATCGGACGGCCCTGCTCGGCGAGCACCAGATTGAGAACGCCGTTCTCGCCCTGGCCGCGGCGAGTCACACACCGCCGGAACTAGGGGTCGGCCCAGCCCACTGGCGAGACGGGCTGGAGTCGGTCCGTTGGCCGGGGCGCCTGGAGTTGGTGGCGCGAGAGCCCTATGTGGTGCTTGACGGCGCTCACAACGACGACTCCTTCCGCCGGCTCGGGCAGGCGCTGGACCGGCACTTCCCGCACGAGCGGCTGCACCTGGTGTTCGGGGCGTCGCGCGACAAGGACCTCGCGGCCATGCTCGAGGCCATCCGGCGGCCCGGCTTGGCGATCTACGGCTGCCGCAGCGGGCATGGTCGCTCGGCGGAACTGGATGCCATCGCCGAGGCGTCCCGGCTCAGCGGCCTGGAGGCAGCGCGCTACGAATCGGTGCCCGAGGCCCTGTGGGCCGCGGTTGCCGCTGCTGAGCCCGGGGACTGCGTGTGCGTGGCCGGTTCGTTGTTTGTGGTGGCGGCGGCGAGGGAGGCTATTGCCGCTCGCCATGGTTGGTTGCAGTGTGATGATGATGAGTGTGAAGTAGTGGAAGTAGCGAGAAACTGGAGGCCAGCACTTGTACGAGCCTGATGTGGACGGATACAGCACGCCGCCGGATGAGGTGGAGGAACTGCCTCTCCTGCCGCTGCGCGATACGGTGGTCTTCCCCCACATGGTTGCCCCCCTGATGGTGGGGCGAGATCGGTCGGTTCGCGCTCTCGAGAGTGCCACACAGCGAGA
>JAAYAV010000480.1 GCA_012719195.1 Anaerolineae bacterium
TACCACCTGCTCGGCTCCGATCTGTGGCTGGCCACCGCCTACGGTCCCGACGCCGAGGCCTCCCGCGCCGGTGCCCGGGCGCTCATCGGCGAGGCGGCGCGAAACGGTCCCACCCACCTCCGCCGTGCGAATGCCGCCTGGTGGGCCGACTACTGGCGACACGTGCCGGTGCTCGACCTGCCCGACGACTCACTGGACTTCCTGTACCACTACGGCATGTACAAGTTCGCCGGGCTCACCAATCCCGCCGGCGTCCCCGCCACCCTCCAGGGCCCTTGGATCGAGGAGTACCAGATGCCGCCCTGGTCCTCCGACTACCACTTCAACATCAACGTGCAGATGTGCCACTGGCCCGCCTACCGCGGCAACCGGCTCGATCACCTGCGGCCCATATTCGACCTCGTCATGTCCTGGTGGGACACACTGCGCGAGAACGCCCGCATCTTCCTCGGCATTGAGGACGGCCTCATGCTACCTCACGCCGTTGACGACCGCGGCACCTGCATGGGCGGCTTCTGGACCGGTTCGGTGGACCACGGCTGCACCGCCTGGATGGCGGACATGATGTGCCAGTACTGGCGCTACAGCGGCGACAACGACTTCCTCCGCGACACCGCCTACCCCTTCATGGTGGGCGCCATGCGCGTCTACGAGGAAATGCTCGAGGAGAAGGATGGCGTCTTATCCCTGCCAGTGGGCGTCTCACCCGAGTTCGGCGGCGCCGGCATGGGCGCCTGGGGGCGCAACGCCAGCTTCCAGCTCGCCTGCATCCACCGCCTCTGCCGGGACCTCCTGGACGCCTCCGCCACTCTGGGAGTGGAGCCGAGGCCCATCTGGCTTCGCATAGCACGTGATCTACCTCGCGCCAGCCTCTATGGGGACTCGGGCCGAGAGCAGATCGCCCTCTGGGACGGGCTGCCGCTTCCTGAGAGCCACCGCCACCACTCCCACCTGGCGGGCGTCTACCCGTTCGACACCCTGGACCTGCACGACCCCCAGTGGCGTGGGATAGTGGAGCGCAGCCTCGCTACCTGGGTGCGCGAGGGCATGGGAATGTGGTCGGGGTGGGCCATGCCCTGGGCGGCAGTCCTCCACTCCCGTCTGGGCAACGCCGACATGGCTGTGCTTGCCCTCCACATCTGGGAGCGGGTCTTCACCAACGAAGGGCACGGCACCCTGCACGACCCGGCTTGGCCCGGGTTCACCCTCATCGGTAGCCGGCCCACCGCCCCCAAGGACGTGCGCGGCGAGATCATGCAGATGGACGCCGGCATGGGCGTGACCGCCGCCATCATGGAGCTCCTCCTCCACACCCGCACCGGTGTCAACCATCTCTTCGGCGGAGCGCCCTCAAGCTGGCGGCAAGTGTCCTTCAGTGGTATGCGAACTGAGGGGGCCTTCTTGGTGAGCGCCGCCCGCGTCGAGGGCGCGGTCACCGAGGTCACCGTCCTGGCCGAGCGGGGTGGCTGCTTCCGCTTGGCCAACCCTTGGCCCGGTGACGCTCACGTGAGCGCTGCCGACGGTTCCGCCACGACCGTGAGCGGAGACGTTCTGGAAGTCACACTGGCGCCCGGTGTTGCGGCGGTGCTGCGTCCCGCCGAGCCAGAGACGCTCTGATCGCGTAGTAATGACAGCGGACCGGAAGGTCTGCGAAGAGGAGTGTAACCATGAGCGCCGAGACCGAATTCCGCTACAATCGCCTGACCTGGGAGGAGATGAACGACGCCATCGCCATGCAGAAGGTCGTCATCCTCCCCACCGGCTCCACCGAGCAGCACGCTCCCCACATGCCCCTCGACGTCGACTCCTTCCTCACCGAGGCCGTCTGCCTGGAGGTCGGCAAACGCGCCGCCGACCGGGTACTGGTGCTGCCCATCGTGCCCTACGGGCTCAACCTGCATCACATAGACTTCCCCGGCACCATCCACATTGAGCCGGAGACGTTCATCGCCTTCTGCCTGAACATCACCAAGAGCGTCGCCTACCACGGATTCAAGAAGATGCTGGTCGTGAA
>JAAYAV010000079.1 GCA_012719195.1 Anaerolineae bacterium
CCGCTCGTCCCAGCGGAGGGGCGCCAGCCCGGGCAGATCCGCGATCAGCTTGGCCAGGTAGCGGGCGTTGTCCATGCGGCGGGCGTTCTGCTCCGCTAGCCGCTCCAGCTGGACCAAGAGGATGGCGGCCTGGAACTCTGTCATGCGGTAGTTCCAGCCCAGCTGGTGGAACTCGTACCACGGGCGACCCTTCTGCCGACCGGCCCAGAGCAGCGAGTCGCACTTTTCCGCCAGGTCGCGGTTGTTGGTGAGCACGATACCGCCCTCGCCGGCGGTCATGTTCTTGGAGGCCTGGAAGCTGAAGGAACCGATGTCGCCCAGGGCGCCCACCTTCCTACCGCGCCACTCGGAGCCATGCCCGTGGGCGGCATCCTCCACCACAGCGATGCCGTGTCGGCGGGCGATGTCGAGGATGGCGTCCATGTCGCACGACTGGCCGCCAAAGTGGACCGGCATGATGGCGCGGGTGCGGTCGGTGATGGCGGCTTCCAGCAGCGCCGGGTCCAGGTTGTAGGTATCGCCCTCCACGTCCACGAAGATGGGAACGGCGTTGACCTGCAGGACGGCGGTGGCGCTAGCGACGTAGGTGTAGGCCGGCACGATGACCTCATCGCCGGGGCCGATGCCGAGAGCGCGCAAGGCCACCTCGAGGGTGCCGGTCCCGTTGGTCATGGCGATACCGTAACGGGCGTCGTGGTGGCGGGCGAACTCCATCCCGAACTCCACCACCTTGGAGAGGTCCTTGGCGCTCAGGTCCTCGTTGAGCTCCACGCCCGAGGCATAGGCGAAGCGCCACCACTTGCCGCTCCGCGTGACCTCGGTGATCGCCTCGACCTCGCGCTCATCGTGCACCGGCCACTCGGGCCAGGGTGTCGTTCGGACGGGTCTGCCGCCGCTGATCGCCAACTCAGCCAATGTCAGCCCTCCTGGTTAGCCACGGAGCCACAGAGAAGGGGAAAGATAGGAGAATGCAGCCACATGCGGGTCCTATGCTTTCTCCTCTCATCGATTTGCCTCTGTGTCTCTGTGCCTCGGTGGCCAATCCCTAAGCGTAGTGGATCTTGACCGGCTTGCCGCTACGGGCGGCTTCATAGATGGCAAGGAGGACCTGCAGGTTGTGGTAGCCGACCTCAGCCGAAACCGGCGGCTGCCCGCCCGAGCGGATAGCCTCACTGAAGAGGCGCACCATGGTGCCGTACATGGCGACGCCCTCGTACTCGTGCGTCTCCGTCTTGACGCCGGCGTCGGCATCGCGCACCTGGTTGGCGGAGTAGGACTGGCCGGGAGGCGCCAGGCGGGTAGTGAAGGTGCCGGTGGGATCCTGGCCGACGGTGCCGGCGGCGAGGATGCTGCCTTGGGTACCGTAGACCTCCAGGAGGTTGCGAGCCGCTTCGTCGGGGACGTTGAAGTAGTTGTCCACGATGCCATGCGCGCCGTTCTCGAACCGCAGAACTGTGGTGGAGGTGTCCTCCACGTCGTAGGGGTGGACCAGACGGTCATGGAAAGCGAACACCTCGGTGATGCGGCTATCGAGGATCCACTCCAACAGGTCCAGGCAATGGCTGCCCATGTCGATGAGGGAACCGCCGTAGG
Source organism: Anaerolineae bacterium (assembly GCA_012719195.1). GTDB lineage: Bacteria > Chloroflexota > Anaerolineae > DRVO01 > DRVO01 > Ch71. The sequence goes on from JAAYAV010000079.1 coordinate 1,594, forward strand.
CGATCTCGCGCTTCTGGCGCCAGGCGCCGGGGATGGGCGGGAACCAGCAGGTGAGCTCGGCACGGCCCATGACCGGCTGGCCCAGAGCTCCGCTCTGCACGTACTCACGGATCTTCAGGTTGTGAATGTTGAAGCGCATCATATAGTCGAAGCCCAGCAGGACGCCCGCCTTGTGGCAGGCGTCGATCATCTCCTCAGCGTCGCTGAGGCTAGTGGCCATGGGCTTCTCGCAGAAGATGTGCTTGCCACGCTCGGCGGCCGCCAGAACCTGGCGATGGTGAACGTTCTGCGGCGTGGCGATGTACACCGCCTCCACCTGCGGGTCTCGGAGCAACTCCTCTTCGGTGGTGTAGGCGGCGCTCACGCCGTACTTCGCCGCGACGCGCCTCGCTGCCTCCGGGTTGAGGTCCATAACCGCCACCAGCTCGGCGTTGTCCGCGACCTTCACCATCTCCGGAATGGTGCGCCGGTCTGCTATCCCCCCAGCACCTATGACTCCCCACTTCACGGCCACCTGGGTCCTCCTTAGGGCGCCTTCCTGACCGGGGGCGAACGCTTCCGGCGACAGCGCCCGTTGGTGTATGCCGTCCGCCTCACATGCACCTCGCGATAGGGGGTCGACTTGCCGTTCCCCGTGCTACTTGCCCGAGTCGCGCACCTTCTCGGCGGCGTTACGGACGCCGGCGATGATGTTGTCCGCGTCTTCCTTTGTCAGGCGCGGGTTCAGGGGCAGGTTCATCTGTCGGCGGTAGAAGTAGTGGTCGGCGATGGGGCAGAACTGGCCGCCGTAGCCGCGCTCCTCCAAGTACTTCTTCACGCCGGTGAAGTCGTAGGTGGGCTGATAGTGAAGGATGCCTTGCACGCCCTCTTCGAAGTAAAGGCAGCGGAGAAACTCATCGCGGCTGGCTCCGAGCAGTTCCGGCTCCACGCACAGGGTGTACAGGTGATAGGAGTGGAAGCGGTTGGGGTCCTCGTAGACTGGCGTGACGCCCTTGATGTCCTGCAGGCCGGCGTTGACGTACTGACCGATGTGCCGGCGCTTCTCCACCAGCATGGGCAGTTTGCGCAGCTGGGCCCGGCCGATAGCGGCCTGGAACTCGTTCATGCGGTAGTTGACGCCCCACTTCCCGTCCACGTCCACGACGTCGAAGTGCGAGGGCGTCCAGTAGTACTTCTGGTTCTCCCAGGACTTGATGTTCATGTTTCTTAGGAGCTCGATGCGCGGCACGAGGTCGTCCCGGTTGGTGGTGATCATGCCGCCCTCACCGAGCGACATGTTCTTGAGCGAGTGGAAGCTCCAACAGCCGACGTCGCCGATGGTGCCGGCTTTGCGGCCTTTGTAGAGGGAGCCGTGAGCGTGTGCGCAGTCCTCCAGGACGGCCAGGCCGTGCTCGCGGGCGATCTCCATGATCGGGTCCATGTCCACCATCTGGCCGCCGAAGTGGACGACGTAGATGGCCTTGGTCTTGGGGGTCACCTTCTTGGCCACTTCGGCCGGATCGATGTTGAAGGTGCGCGGGTCGATGTCGGCGAAGATGGGAATGCCGCCTTCCTTGACGATGGCGAGGCTAGTGGCGATGAAGGTGTTGGGGGTGACGATCACCTCGTCGCCGGGGCCGATTCCCAGGGCCTGGGTAGCGACATGCATGGCGGTGGTGCAACTGGTGGTGGCGAAGGCGTGCTTGACGCCCCACTCCTGCGCGAACTCCTTCTGGAACGAAGCGACTTGAGGCCCGGCGGTCAGAGAGTCCTGCCGAAGGACTCTAAGAATCGCCTGCTCCTCGTCCTCGTCGAAGATCGAGCCCATGAACGAATAGGGGACCTTCACGTCTACGCCGTCGTTGAGAGCGTAGCCTCCGGTGATACCGCCCACATTGTCGTCCAGATACTGAGCCACGATACGACCTCCCTTGGAAGTGATGGCATGTCTGCCGGAGCGGCCGCGATGCCGCTATCCAACCGAAGCCTACGACGATCCTTACCGTGCTTCCAGACGGCCCAGGAGCAGTCGGCCTATTGCCGCGAGAAGACGGCGTCCATCACGCGGGCGGCGCAGCCGACCAGGGCGGCATCGCCCCCCAGCCGCGATGGCAGAACCTCGACTCGATCGCGCAGCGAATCCAGGAGGTGGTCGTGAGCGGCGGCGCGGCCCGTCGGCAGGAGCCAGCGCCCCCACCCCTCTGCCACCGAGCCCCCGACGACGATCAGGGCGGGCGCGAAGACACTGGCGATGTTAGCCAGCGCCAGCCCGAGAAACTCGCCCGCCGTCTCGATGATGCTGGCGGCGATCTGATTGCCTGCCTCGGCCAGGGCCGCCACGGAGGCGAGCGTCAGCGGGCCGTTGCTGGGCGCGGGTAGCAGACGTTGAGCGGTGCCCAGCAGGGCACTCTCAGAGAGCAGAGCCTCGAGACAACCACGCTTGCCGCAGCCACAGAGAGGACCGTTAGGGCTGACAACCATGTGTCCGAACTCGGCCGCGAAGCGGGGCAACTCCGGGGCGCCCGCGGGTGCGAGCACGGCGCCACACGTTCCCCGGCTTACCAGCAGGAACACGAGGGGGCGACGGTCGTTGGGATACACGAACCAGCGCTCGCCCAGGGCCATGAGGTAGGCGATATCCTCGAGGTACACAGGCCGCCCGGTGCTCTCGGCCAGGGCGTCGAAGCGAAAGCGGCGGACCTGCGAGAAGGTGCTGCTGAAGACGGCCTCATTGGCGGAGGTGTCCACCAAGGCGGAGACGCCCACGCCGATGCCGTGGACACGCTCTCGCAGGACGCCGCCCTCGCAGAGTACGCGCTCGGCAGCCTCGATGGCCTGCTGCTCTAGGTCAACGGCAGGAACGTTGGGACGCACGGGCACTATCGGCGAGCGGCAGACGATGGCTCCGTCCCACTGCACTAGAGCGGCGGAGATGCCGTTGGGCTCAAGCACAATCCCCACGGCGTAGTTGTCTCTGCGGGCGATGTCCAGGAGTACGGGCGGGCGACCGGTGCTGGAGTTGCCGGGCCCAACTTCATCGATCAGTCCCTGGGCTAGGAGGTCGCGCGCCTGACTGGTGATGGAGGACGGCCTTAGGCTCAGGACGCGGGAGAGATCGGCACGGGAGATCGGCCCGTACTCGCGGATGGCGGTGAGTATCGCGGCCCGGTGCCTAGCGGGGACCCGCAGTCTGCTGGAGACTAGGGGCACGTTCCCTCCCAGCTTAGCAACCGTTACGTGAGTATACTATCCCGTACCAGCCGGCGTCAAGGGGTAGTTGGCCCAAACCCAGGTCAGAGTGCTGCCAATGTATCCTTCATCGCTGGCGTTATTTCTAACGTGGAGGAAGAAAGCCTAGCTCCCGGCCGGCATTGATCTGAAGATGGAGTGATGGTGGTAGGCGCTCCTCAGGTGGCCGGGGCAAGGGTACAATGGCGGGCAGCAGCGAACACGGGCCCGGCGCCGTCGCGAACGGTGCCGGCTGAGGAGCGAGGCGAATGGTGAAGATCCACTTCTTCGACTACCGGGCGGTGGAGTGGCAGCGCGGCTTCGAGCGCGTGCCTGAGGCCGCCGTCGAGTGTGACGGCAACCCGTTGCTGGTGAGCGACCATCCGGCCGACGGTGGGCGCATGTCCATGTACGGGTCGGTGATAAGGAGGCCGGACGACCATCTCTGGCAGATGTGGTACACGTCCGGTGGGGCCAGGGGAGAGCCGCTGACCCTGAGCTACGCCGAGAGCGATGATGGTGTCGACTGGCGGCGCCCGTCGTTGCCCGATGGCCCGCGGCCCGGGACCCACATCGTCTTCGATCGCGGCCCCCACGGCGCTTGTGTCCTTTGCGACGAGGCTGAGACGCGGCCCGGCTGGCGCTACAAGATGCTCGCCGGCGCCGCTCCCTCGCACCGCATCTCGGCCTTCCGCAGTCCTGACGGCGTTCACTGGGTGGACGCCGCCGAGAACCCCATCATCGGCATCAACCCGGACTGCCCCATGAGCGTCCACCGTGCCGCCGACGGCCGCTACGTTCTCTACTGCCGGCCGCAATTCGGCGACCGGCGGGTGAGCCGGCGGGAGTCGTGGGACTTCGTTCACTGGACCGAGCCGCGGATCGTCATCGACCAGGAGCCGGCCGATCCGCCGCAGACGCAGTTCTATGGGCTGGGCGCGGTACCGTACGGGCCGTATGAGATCGGATCCTTGTGGGTCTACCACACTCTGGAGGAGGACCTGGGCTTCAACAAGATGCGCGGGCACCAGCAGCCGGAGTTGGCCTACAGCCGCAGCGGCTACGCCTGGCACCGGCTTGAGGTCGGCTTCCCACTGATCTCCCTGGGTGAGCCCGGTTCCTGGAAGGCGGGCAACATCCAGCCTGCCAGCGCACCTGTGTTCCTTGAGGACGAGATCCGCTTCTACTACGCGGCGGCGCGGATGGAACATGGCAACATGAGCGGGTTCGCCGGCCCGGAGCCGGGCTGGGGCCTCGGCTTCGTGTCGCTCCGCCCGGACCGGTTCGTCGGGATGCACGCGCGGGAAGAGGGGCGACTCCTTACGCGTCCCATCTGGGTAGAGCGGGACGCTTTTCATGTCAACGCTGCCGTGAGCCCAGGCGGTGCAGTGCGGGTGGAGCTCCGAGCGGTGGATGGGACACCCGTCCCCGGGTTCGGACTCGCCGATTGCCGGCCCATCACCGGCGACCGTCTCGATCACGTGGTGAGGTGGGAGGGCGATCCCGACCGATCATCGCTACCTTACACAGAGCTGCGCCTGTTGGTGGAGGCCCGAAACGCGACTGTGTACGCCCTGGGCGCCGGTACCGTCTCGGAGTGGCGCGACTACCGCGCCTTCCGTCTGCCCGACTTCATCACCGCCGAGCAGAGACGCGCCCACGGCATGTGGCCGGACTAAGCCGGGTGAGCGGAGGGGAAAGCATGAAGGGAATTCTGCGAGCGGCCATCATCGGGACGGGGCGCATCGGGAGCACCTACGACGACGAAGTGCCCGACCCCAAGCCGGCCACGTTCTACCGCGGGCCGCGTCGCCACAACGGGCTCTACACCGTCCTGCCGATCAATCACGCCGCCTCCTACAGCAGCTTGCCGGAGTACCGGCTGATGGCGGGCGCCAACCGGGGCGAGGCGAAGCTTAGGGCTTTCGGCGAGCGCTATGGCGTCCGGGCGCTCTACACCGACTTCCGCGCGATGCTGCGAGAAGAGCAGCCCGATGTGGTTTCGGTCTGCACGCAGTCGGCGGAGAAGGCGGAGATCACGGTGGAGGCGGCTCAGTCGGGCGTCAGGGCCATCGTGGTCGAGAAGGCGATGGCGACCAGCATGGCCGAGGCGGACGCGATGGTGCGGGCCTGCGAGGAGAACGGGGTCCTGCTGGCGGTGAACCA
>JAAYAV010000481.1 GCA_012719195.1 Anaerolineae bacterium
AACCTCTACTCACCGGACAACTTCCACCTCACGCCCTACCTAGACAACGCCCTGCGCGCCCAGGTGCTGTATCAGCGCGACCGTGACTACATCGTCCAGCAGGGCGAGGTCATCATCGTGGATGAGTTCACCGGCCGGCTGATGCACGGGCGCCGCTTCGCGGAGGGTCTACACCAGGCGATTGAGGCCAAGGAAGGGGTGCGCGTCCAGAAGGAGACCATGACCTGGGCGACGGTGACCTTCCAGAACTACTTCCGCATGTACGACAAGCTGGCCGGCATGACGGGAACGGCCGCGACCGAGGCGGAGGAGTTCAGCCGTATCTACGGGCTGGAAGTGGTGACGGTGCCCACCAACAAGCCGATGGTTCGACGGGACGAGCCGGACCTGATCTACAAGACGGAGGCGGCCAAGTACAAGGCCGTGGTGACCGACATCGAGGAGGCGCACAAGCAGGGCCGCCCGACTTTGGTGGGTACGGCCTCCATCGAGCGTTCTGAGATGCTCGCAACCCTGCTCAAGCGGCGCGGCATTCCGCATGAGGTCCTCAACGCCAAGCAGCATGAGCGCGAGGCCGGCATCATTGCGCAGGCGGGTCGGCCGGGCGCGGTCACCATCGCCACGAACATGGCCGGGCGCGGCGTTGATATCCTTCTCGGGGGCAACCCGGAGGGAATGGCCCGCGAGGAGTTGCGCAAGGCCGGTGTTGACCTGACCGCCGTCAGCGACGAGCAGTGGAATGAGGCGCTGAAAACGGCGCGCCAGATCACGGAGCGGGATCGCCAGAAGGTGCTCGAGCTGGGCGGCCTACACATCATCGGCACCGAGAGGCACGAGGCCCGCCGTATCGACAACCAGCTCCGGGGCCGTGCTGGGCGTATGGGCGATCCCGGGTCGTCACGATTCTTCCTGTCTCTGGAAGACGACCTCATGCGCCGCTTCAGCGGCGATAGCGTCAAGGGGCTCATGGACCGGCTAGGGGTGGAGGAGGACGTCCCGATCGCCCACGGCCTGGTGACGCGCGCCATCGAGAGCGCGCAGACCCGCGTGGAAGGGCACAACTTCGATATCCGCAAGCATGTGCTCCAGTACGACGACGTGGTGAACACCCAGCGTGAGGTCATCTACGAGCAGCGCCGGCAGGTGCTGAGCGAGGCCGACCTCAAGCAGACGGTGTGGAACATGGTCGAGAACGAGGTGGAGACGGCCGTCGCTCGGCACCTGAACTCCTCCTCGTGGGACCTGGATGCTTTCCTCACCGAGTTGGCGGTGTTGTTGCCGCTGCCGGCCAGTACCAAGGCGGCCGACTTCGAGGGGATGGAGGCGCGCCAGATCCAGGAGCGAGCGCTGCAGTTGGCGCGTGACGCCCATGAGGCCAAGGAACGGCAATACGGCCCGGATGCCATGCGGCAGCTGGAGCGCATGATCATCCTGCGCGCGGTAGACACGCGCTGGGTGCGGCACCTGACCGATCTCGATGCGTTACGCGAAGGCATCGGGCTTCGCGCATTCGGGCAGCAGGATCCGCTCGTGGCCTACAAGCGCGAAGCGCACGCCATGTTCGAGGAGCTGAACGCTACCATCCAGCGAGACGTGGTGGCTGCTCTCTTCCGAGCGCAACTGGTTTCGGCCCCGGCGGCGACGGTGGACCCAGCGAGGCTACGCACTAATCGTTCCGATGACGCCGGTCCGCGCACGCCGGTGCGGGCAAAGGCCAAGGACCGCGTTGGTCGAAACGATCCTTGCTGGTGTGGCAGTGGTAAGAAGTACAAGCACTGCCACATGAAGCAGGACCACGAAGTTCAGGGAGCACCAGTCGGAGCGGGAGCCCGGCGCGGCGGCAAGTAGCGGCGGGTTCTCTCGGCAAAGCCGGAAGGAAACAGAACAGGGGCTGGCTTATCTGAGCCGGCCCCTTCTTGGTCCATACGCTACGCCCGGAAGCGGCTACTGGCGGGCGAAGCCGAGATCTCCGAAGTAGCGCGATATGGCGGTATCGTACTCGGCAGTATGACGGAAGGCCTTGTAGGCGAGGCGACGGCGCGTCTCCTCGGACACCTCGCCGGCGTCCCGCAGTTCGGCCAGGACGATGGGGTAGTCGCTTGGGTCCGCCAGCACCGCCACGCGTGCGAAGTTCTTCGCCGCCGCCCGGATGAGGGTTACGCCGCCGATGTCGATCTGCTCGACCGCGTCCTCCAGAGTGACGTCGGGGGTCGCGATGGTGCGGGCGAAGGGGTACAGGTTGACGACGGCGAAGTCAATGGGCTGGATCGCCAAGCGTTCCAGCTCCTGCATGTGCTCCGGGGTGGGGCGCGCCAGCAGGCCGGCATGGATCACAGGATGGAGCGTCTTCACCCGCCCGCCCAGCACCTCGGGAAAGCCGGTGAGGTCGCTTACCTCGCGGACCTCTAGCCCGGCCTGAAGCAGAGCGCGGGCCGTGCCACCGCTTCCGATAAGCTCCACTCCCAGATCGGCCAGGGAGCGACCCAGGTCAACCAGCCCGGTCTTGTCGTATACGCTGAGCAAAGCCCTCTTGACGGTCATGGTATCAGTCAGCCTCCGGCTAAGGGTGCGCTGTGGATGAGCCGGGCCAGGGCGCGCGGCAGTGCTCGGTGCTCGGCCGCATGAACCCGGGCTTCCAGGTCCTCCAGCGAGTCCTCGGGGTAGATGGGGATGTCCACGGTCAGCACCACCGGCCCGGCATCGACTTCCTCGTCCGGCACCAGGTGCACCATCAGACCGGTATGCGAAATCTGTCCAGCGCGGAAGGCCTCGTACGCTCGCTCGATGGCATGGGTTCCGGGGAACCGGCCCGGGAGGGCGGGATGGAGATTGACAATCCTGCCCGGGAAGTGGCCGACGAAGCCCTCGGTGAAGAGATGCATCCACCCAGCCAAGACGATCCAATCGGGACGGTAGCGGTCCAGCAGCTCGGCTAGGTCGGCGTCGTACGCGGCGCGGCTGCGGCCGGCATCGCGGTACGGCTTGAGAGGGAAGTACTCCACCGGGATCGCCGCTTGCTTCGCCCGCTCGATGGCGTAGGCGGCGCGGCGATTCGACACAACTACACACACCTCGGCGTGAGGGATCGATCCGTCGGTGACTGCGTCGATGATGGCCTGCAGGTTGGAACCGCT
>JAAYAV010000482.1 GCA_012719195.1 Anaerolineae bacterium
AGCCGGACTGGTAGTAGACGGCGGCCTCGACGCCCTTGAAGCGTGCCAGCCGTTGCTCCAGCTCCAGGTGCAGGCTCATGGTGCCGGCGATGGTGCGTACGGCCGCCGGGCCGATGCCGTAGGCGTCAATGGCGTCCTTGGCCGCCTGCCGCAGACGCGGGTGGTTGGCCAGGCCGAGGTAGTTGTTGGAGCAGAAGTTGAGGACGCTCTTGCCGTCCACGGTGAGCCAGGCCCCCTGAGCGGACTCGATGGTGCGGATGTCCACGTAGAGGCCCTGATCGCGCAGGGCATTGAGTTCGTCGCTGATCCAGGATAGCTTGTCGGTCATGGGTACCTCCGGTGGCCGCCTTAGGTGGCGGCAACGGCCAGCAATTGGGCTAGGGTTGACGGACGGAGCCGCTCGAAGTCCGTCTGGGCCGCCTTAAGGTAGCGCCACTCCGTGCCGGTCAGACGGGTGGCGTTGTCACACCAGATCGCCGCCGCCCGGTCTTTGTGCGCCACGTCTACATCCTCTCGGCCCTTGGTCTCGATGATGTAGCGGACGCCGTCATTGTCTGCCACCACGAAGTCGGGCTCGTAGTAGCGCAGGCGCAGCAGAGTATCGGTGTACTCAATGCTGAAACCGAACTGCTCCGGCAGCTTGGCGAAGGCCTGGACGTCGGGTGCCGCTGCCAGAAAGGCGGCGAACTGCCGCTCGTACTCGTTATCGCACGCCACCAAGTTGAAGACGGTCTTGCTTGCCGGGATGGTGGCGCGCGAGAAGGGGAATGGCGGCGTTGCCGAGAGCCGGTGCCCGGGGTGCAGTAGGATGGGCTCGAGCTCTTGTACCACCAGGGGTCGCAGGGCCTTCACGAAGGTGCTCACAGTAACGTAGTGCGCTACGTTTGTGCTCAGGGCGCGCACCGTCTCCTTCGCCTCCAGGTCCACCGTCCGCCCGAACGCCCTTGTCCGCAGGAACTCCCGCACCTTAGGGGCGAGGGCGGCGAACTGGGAAGGCAGCTTCACTTCCTGGGCGATGCGCTGGGCGTAGTAGGCCACCACCTCCTGAGCGGTCTCCACTTCGGGGAGGTAGTACGTCCGCTCGATCTCCTTCTGAAGCGTGATGAAGTCATGGCCCTCGTACGTGAACCGCTCCGCCGCGCCATCGCCTTCCACCAGCGGCAGAGGGTCGCACGTAAGGCTGCCTACATCCAGTGACGAGATCTCCTCGGCCAGGCTCTTCTTGCGCGCCAGGATGGGGCTTAGCACGGGCAGGGCAATGTCCTTGTCCAGCTTGTCCGGGTCCGGCTGGATGGTCACGATGACGAGACGATCGCTGGTCGGATCGAACCTCTGCAGCTCCATCTCCTCGTCCTCTTCGAGCTTGCGGACGAAATCGAGGAAGCCGTCGTTCCCCAGGACATCGACCCGCTCCACGTAGCTAGGCCGGCTGGACGACTCCCGGAACATGAGGCGGAGCCCGCGGCCGATGGTCTGCTCGGGCAGGATGTTGGCCTTCGCGGTATACGGGCGTAGCCCCACCACCACAGTGACGTTCTGCACGTCCCAGCCCTCGCGCAGCATCAGGACGCTTACGATGGCGTTCACCGGGTTCTCGTCGCGGTCCACTTCGCGCACCGTCTTGCGCGCCTTCTCCAGCTCTCGCTTGGACACGTCACCGGAGAGGTCGGTGTGGATCACCTGCAGCTTGTCGCCCGCGAAGTCCTCCGGGTAGCGGGTGCGCAGGTTGGCGGCGACCTCGTCTGCCTCCCTGGTGCTGTTGAGCATCACGAATAGCACCGGCTTCTTGCCGAGGGGGCGCAACTGCTCGCGGTACTCGCGCCAGCGCTCCACGCCCGCCGTGAGGTAGGCGCTGTAACGGACGCTCGCCGTCTCAGACGGCGCTTCGGCGATGCTCTTGGCCACGCCGACCATGGGCCGCTTCACTATCCCGTCCAGGATGGCCTGCTTGAGGGGGTAGTCGAACACCGTCCAACTGAACAGCGACCCCTTGGAGTGCCGCGGGGTAGCGGTGAAGTCCAACTGGGCCGCCAGGCTGCCGGGAACGTCCTCATGCAGGCGACGTATGATCTTGTTCCACTCGCTCTCTTCGTCGTGGGTGTGGTGCGCCTCGTCATTGACGACCAGGCAGGGGCCGCCCCGCGCGGCGATGCGCTTGTCGAAATC
>JAAYAV010000483.1 GCA_012719195.1 Anaerolineae bacterium
CCATCTCACAGAAGGCGGGGTTGGCGTGCACCGGCACACCGGCCTCGCTGAACCACAACACCGGAGAGGACGACCGCTCCAGCAGTTGCTGCATGTGACCGAACTGGGGCTGTGACAATCGCTCGCTCCTCGTAGAAGGGCGGCACCAACGACGCCGTTGGTCCCCTCAAGCTGTCGCCGAGGCCAAGGTACCGGCCAGGGCCGATGCCATTATCTTCAGAGACGACCTTCAGTCTAGTCTCGCCCGCCATGATCAGGGCCCGGGCGAGACTGGGCAAAACAAGGGCTCAGCGCGCGACGATCGCCGACTTTCCTTGGCACCGGCCGAAAGCGGAGGAGCGGCCTCGGGGAACAGGCGGGCCCCCTTTGGCGGAGAGCGCGCCTGGTGGTAATGTGGTGCGGTTCAGCCCGCACGAACGGAGAGCGATATGGCAGACCAGCTACGCATTCTCGCCTTCGGCGCCCACCCCGACGATTGCGACATCCGCGCCGGAGGGTTAGCGATCAAGTACGCCCGGCTGGGGCACCAGGTGAAGTTCGTCTCCCTCACCAACGGCGATACCGGCCATTTCAGCATCGGGGGCGGCCCCCTGGCCCGGCGCCGCCAGGCCGAAGCCCAGTGCTCTGGCCGCAACGCCGGCATCGAGTACCAGGTGGTGGATATCCACAATGGCCAACTGATGCCCACGGTGGAAAACCGCTGGCTGGTGGTGCGCATCATCCGGGAGTTCCGGCCCGACTTGGTGATCACCAACCGGCCCAACGACTACCATCCCGACCACCGCTACGCCTCTCAGTTGGTGGCCGACGCCTCCTACACCGTCACCATCCCCAACGTGCAGGCCCTGACGCCCCACCTGATGTACAATCCGGTGGTGGCCTACTGGGGCGATAGCTTCCGCCGGCCCTACCCGTTCACTCCCGATGTGGCGGTCAGCATCGACGATGTGGTGGAGACCAAGCTGTCCATGCTCCATTGCCACACGTCGCAGATGTACGAGTGGCTGCCCTACAACCAGAACAAGCTCGAGCAGGTCCCCGAGGGAGATGCCGAGCGCCGCGCCTGGATGGCGGAGCAACGCCTGACGGTGATGGCCAAAGAGGCCGACCGCGCCCGCGACCTACTCGTCCAGCTCTACGGCGAGCAGCGCGGCCGGGCGGTGCAGTACGCCGAGTCCCTAGAGTTCGGCGAATACGGCGGCAAAGTGGATGAGGTCGCCTTCCGGCGGCTATTCCCCTTCTTCGACTGAGCGGTGACCCCGGGCCCCTTCGCGTTCTCACGCGGCCGGGCTCGCCAACCATATGGGAGGATCCATGTCTGAACCCTTGCGCATTCTGGCATTCGGCGCCCACCCGGACGACTGCGACATCTGTGTCGGCGGGCTGGCCGTGAAGTACACGCGGCTGGGCCACAAGGTGAAGTTCATCTCCATCACCAACGGTAACACCGGCCACTTCTCCATGGGCGGCGGTGTCCTGGCCCGCCGTCGCTATGACGAAGCGCAGCGCTCCGCCTCCATCGCCGGCGTCGAGTACGAGGTGCTGGACATCAACAACGGCCAACTGCTGCCCACCCTGGAGAACCGCTGGACCATCGTCTGCAAGATCCGCGAGTACGCCCCCGACTTGATCATCTGCAACCGGCCCAACGACTACCACCCCGATCATCGCTACGCTTCGCAGTTGATCGCCGACGCCAGCTACACCGTCACCATCCCCAACGTGCAGTCGCTAACCGATCACCTGCTGGTGAACCCGGCGGTGGCCTACTGGGCCGACACTTTCAAGCGTCCCTACCCCTTCACCCCGGACGTCGCTTTCTCCATCGATGACGTCATCGACACCAAGATCGACATGCTGGACTCCCACGTGTCGCAGTTCTATGAGTGGATGCCGTACAACCAGAACAAGCTGGACCAGGTGCCCACCGATCCGGCCGAGCGCAAGAAGTGGATGGCGGCGCAGTGGGTGCCACCCATGGCCAAGGATGCCGATCGCTTCCGTGACCTGCTCCAGAAGCTGTACGGGGAGGAGCGGGGCGCAAAGGTGAAGTATGCCGAGGCGCTGGAGTTCGGCGAGTACGGCGGCAAGATAGACGAGACCGCCTTCAAGAGGCTGTTCCCCTTCTTCTAGCCTACCCCTAACCCACCGGCCGTCTGGCCGTCGAGTCGGGCGGCCGGTGGATCACGTCTCGCGCGCCCCTCCTTCGTAGCAGAACTCTCCAAGGCACGCATTGGGGCCATGACCTTCCCCGGGCGTGGTGCTGCCCCATGGGCCGCCCTGGCCCCAGCCGCGCGGCGCACGGACCCAGAATCACGACGCCCAGCGCCGCAGTCACCCCTCACTGACCGCTGCGCGCGATCCCTTTTGTGCTCATCTCCGCCGCCCTCTGTCCCGTTAACGAAACATTCACAGAACCTACACAGCCCTTCTAGTCAAAACAGCCTCCCCTGCCACTAAACTCTCGGCAAGTGGGGCGGCGATGGCCGCACCATCTACCGTGTTCCGCATCACCAGACGGACCGCGGGCAGCGCGCAGAGGGCCAAGAAGCCGTTCTGTTGGTGAGCCTGACGCCCGGAAATGCGACGGGCCATCCTGTTTCAGGAGTCGTCTGTGGATCGGGTACCCCTAAGCCCAGAGAGCGCCA
>JAAYAV010000484.1 GCA_012719195.1 Anaerolineae bacterium
CTGTTCGATCTTGATGGCACCTTGGTACGGAGGCCCGTGTGGCAGCGGCTGCTGTCACGCATGCTGCGCCAACGGGTCAACCTCGTCCCGGTGCTGGCCCACGTCGTCTACCACTACCCGCAGTACCCTCTCACGAAGGTCGGGCTGGTGGACCGAGAGGGGCTGCGCCGCGCCTGGGCCGAGCACATGCCCTGGCTGGTGCGGGGGCTGCCGACAGAGACCGCCGCAGCCCTCTTCCATGACTTGGCCCGTGAAGACCTGCTGCCCGACGCCCGGCACGAAGTGCTGGAACAAGTCGCGACTCACCGGCGTCAGGGGCACCTGGTGGTTCTTCTCTCCGGCGCTCTTCAGCCTCTCCTGGACGCGTTCGCGCCCCTGGTCGGCATCGAGGTGGCGCTGGGGACGCAACTGGAGACCAGCAACGGCGCCTATACCGGTCGCATCTTGCCACCGTCAACCTATGGCCCGGGCAAGGTGACGCGCCTGGCGCACTACCTGCAGCAGCACGCGCCCGCTGCCGACCTGAGCCGGTCCTTCGCCTACGCCGATAGCACAAGTGATGAGCCGGTCCTCCGGATGGTGGGGCACCCGGTGGCCGTCGCTCCCGATGCCGGGCTGCGCGATGTGGCGGCGCGGGCCGGATGGAGCATCATGTGCTGACCGATACGCGCCTGTGAAAATGAGAGCAGCCAATGGACACTGAGCAGTTTGCCTGGCGCGAGATTCTGACGCGGGTCTTTGAGGGCTTCGAGACCCAGCGCGACGTCTCGCCCGCCTGGCTCACCAACCCGGAGACCAACCGCCCGCTGAAGCTGAACTACCTGCTTCCGGAGGTCGGTATCGCCGTGCGCATGGAGGGTCTGCGAGGGCGCGATCAGCGTGGCCGCCCCGACGAGGTTGAGCGCATGCGGCAGCGCGAGCGGGAGGTGGCTCGCGAGAGGCTATGCGACGAGCACGGCATCCGCCTGCTGCGTTTCGAGGTGCACGAAGATCCGGCGGGCATCTTCCGTTCCCTCAACACCACCCTCGCTTGGGCCACGCGCCAGACGGCCAAAGCCGACATCGAGCCGGAGACGAAACTGGCCCTGATGGAACAACTGCGCGCCGCTCGCCAGCGAAGCGACGAGATACGCGCCTCCGTTCACAGTCCGCGCGACTTGCAGACCTGGGCAGAGCTATCCATAGACCGCGCCTATCAAGAGGCGCGCAACGCGCCGCCCCCCGCCCCCAGTGGGCCTCTGCCGCGCTACGCCATGCAGATGCGCGTGCGGCACCGGGACTTCGGGCAGGGGCGAGTGTCGGGCCTGTCCGACGAAAATGGCGACCAGATCGTCACCGTGCGCTTCGACAGCGGCGAAGAGCGACAGTTCCTGGCTCGCTTAGTTTTCGACAAGCTCCGTCCGGCCTAGTCACCAGCGGGGCGCCCGAAAGCCGCGAGGAGAACGAAGTGCCCAGACCTGTGGAGGTCTGGGCACGATATTGACGTAGCAGGATCCGGCTCGGCGACTACTGCAGCTCGGCCGGCTTCAGCGTCCAGGCCTGCAAGCGAGTAAGCTCCAGCAAGTCCCGGGCACTGAAACCTTCGGGGAATGGGACCCAGCCCCACATGCCGGGGCCGTCCTTGGCGATGTTGTCTTCCAGGGCCAGCCGCATAGGAGCGAATGAGATCGACGCCTCAGAGCCCGCGCCTCCCTGGACCGCCTTCAGGGCCGCCGCACTGGCGGCGAACAGGTCCTCCGGAGCGAGGCTGGCGCTACCCGCCTTCACTGCCGCGGGCATGTGGCCCTCCGCCCGCAGGTACGCCAGGGCAGAGCGAGCGGCGCCCGCCGCCTCGCCCACGGACATGGAGCCGCCGCGAGGCTGGGCCCCTGTCTCGATCGGGCCCAGCGGCGCCGAGACCTCGACTGCCTCCGGCAGCGATCCCGCGTCCGCCCAGCGCTCCAGGCCGCCCAAGACGCCGGTCAGCATCTCTGCCGGGGAGACCGCCCCGACGGCGCTGCGAGCGTAGGTGATCCCGCCGCCCATTCGGCCCGCGGCTTCGATCAGTTCGCGGACCGCCACCGGTCCCTGGGGCCCAATGCCCTTGTAGCGACCGAGGAGTTCGGTTGCGTCCACCACATCCACGCCAGGATGCTCCAGGGCCATGTCCAGCAGTCCGGCGAACACGTCCAGTCTCGCCCGGGCTTCCTCGGGTGCAAGCAGCGGAGAACTGCGCCACTCACTAGGCGGCGGGTTCTTCCCGCGCGCGAAGTTGACGCCATCCCAGAACTTGCTGGTGGAGAACTCGCAGGGATGGTAGTAGATGCTGACGAAGCCACCCTTGCCCTCCAGCCCCTCTACGGCCGCGTAGAGGTCGGCGCGCGCCGCTTCCAGGGCACTAGCCTTGTCTGCCAGCGACACATCGGCACGCACACAGTTCTGCTGGAGGTTGAAGGCAGTGAAGGTGTTCTGGAACCAGAAAGGCTGCTGCTCCAGGCCAACATGATGGCCCTCATCGAGGTACATCGGGACTCCCCAGCGGGTGAGCACGTCAAAGGCTTGGGGAGACCAGGCGCCGCCCGGCTGACCATAGCAGGAGATGTGACCGAACTCCCGACGCAACTCCTCCAGCCCGGGGCGCTCGCGGCGGTCGAACTCCTCCGCGCCTGCCTTCCAGCCCAGTCCGGCCACGTACTCGGAGATCACCGGGTGGCGGCTGTGGTTGTCGGTGTGGTAGCCGATGTCCTGCCGCTGCAGCAAGTCGAGAACGTCGCCCCGCTCCCGCCGGCGGAGGGCACGGTACTTCTCCCCCACGATCTTCCATGTTCCTGTGGCCCCGCGCTGGATGAAGATGTCAAGCAGCGACTTGAGGGCGTCGTCGCTCTCCGGGGTGATGTAGTCCTCGACGTCGAACCAGAAGCACACGCTTACCCTACTCATCGCTTGTCCTTTGTCCCGTCTGGTATTGGTCCGCTTGGTCGTTGGTCACCACAGCCACACCGTAGGGGCCGAGGTCGATCTGATCGCTTGCTGCCCGGTCGGGGCGGAGCGCATCCTTGCCGGGCCACGGCAACGTCACCGTTGCGGCCTCCCGGCCCCCGTTCAGGAGAATGTGGACGTCGCCACGGCGGCTGGCACGAACGCCGACCGGCAGCTTGTCCAGCACCGGTTCGACACCGGCCTGGGCGATGATCCACGCCAACAGCCGGTCCTGCAAATCGTCCGCGAGCCAGGCACCCACGTAGTACACTCTCCCCCGCCCGGCCTGGTGCATCGTAACCGCCGGCTGACCATCGAGCCAGCCGTTGCCGCTGCCGTAGCGGGCCAGAACCTGCGTGGCTCGTCCGGGCACAAGCCACTCCGCCCAGGTGTGCGCCTCGCCGGTCGCTGTGGCACCGCCCAGCGAGAGGTCCACCTTCACCGTGTCGAGCACAGCGTAGTACTCCTCCACCTGGACCCCGGCTAGGTCCTGGAGAAGGGCTGGCTGCCGTTGGGGCGGCAGGGCGTTGTTGTAGTCCTTGAATCCGCTGCGGGCCGAGAGCACCAGGTGGCCGCCCTCGCGCACGTACGCGGCCAACTCGGCGGCTATACTCTCGTCCACGATGTGAATGGGGGCGCCCACTACGAGGCGGTAGCCGCGGCCCACCAGATCTGCCCGAGTGGAGACGATATCGGTAGCGATACTGCGCCTCGCGATCGGCCGGTGGTAGTGCAGCAGGTGGGCCAAGGGGTCAAAGCCACGGTGGTGCCGCTGGTGATCGATCGCCCAGCGGTCATCGTAGGAGTGCAGCACCGCCACTGGGGCCGACACAGTGGTGCCGTCGAGGAGCGGACCCACTAGCTGGAGATCCGCCGCCAGTTCCCCAACCTCGCGGTAGAAGGGCCGCGGCCGCCCGTCTGGGCCCAACAGGGAGCCATGGTACTGCTCCTGCCCGCCGGGGGCCGGGCGCCACTGCCAGTAGAGCACCGCATCGGCGCCGTGGCCGATGCCGTTCCAGGCCATGGTCCGTGCCTCGCCCCGGTTGAGCACGTTGTTGATGGGCGCCCAGTTGACGCAGCCCGGCTGCGTCTCCATCACCCAGAAGTTGCGGCGTTTGAAGCCGCGGGTGAGGTCGTGGCTCGCCGCCGCCCGGTCCAGATCGAGGTTGCCGGTACCGATGTAGTGGTCCCAGCAGGCCAAGTCCAGATCCTCGCAGATGGGGTAGTGGTCGAAGCCATCGAAGAAGCCCATGAAGTTACTGGTGATCCAGTGCGAGGGGTCGGCGTGGGCGCGGATAGCCTGCACTTGGGCCCGCTGGTACTCACGATAGGCATGCGTCATGAACCGGCGGAAGCTCAGCACCAGACCCGGGTTATGGTTGTCTTCCGCGGGTAGCGGTATCTGGGCCCAGTCGGTGTAGCGTTCGCTCCAGTAGGAGGTGCTCCAGGCCCGGTTGAGCCGTGCCAGTGATGGCCGTCCCTGCTCATCCACGAATTGCTCTTGAAGCCAGAGCCTGAAGGCGGTGGCCGCCTGCGGGCTGTAGGTGAGCCGGTTGTACTCGTTATCAATCTGCCAACCGATGACGCCCGGAGCATGCCCAAGAGCCAGCGCCATGCGCTCGGCCACGCGAGCACAGAAGGCGCGGTAGAGGGGGCTGGTGACGTCGAAGTGGCAGCGCTTTCCATGCTGCGCCCGGGCACCGCTGCCGTCAATGGCCAGCACCTCAGGGTAGGCGGCGGTGAGCCAAGCAGGAGGCGCGGCCGTGGGTGTACCCACGACTACACTGAGGCCGGACGCGTGCGCCATCTCCGTCGCTCGAACGAGCCATCCGAGGTCGAACTGCCCTTCTACGGGCTCCAGGTCCGCCCAGGCGAATTCACCGATCCTAACCACCGTGAGGCCGGCCGCTCTCATCAAGTCCAGGTCGACCTGCCACCGCTCCTCCGGCCAGTGCTCGGGGTACCAGGCCGCGCCGAGATGAATGGGCATACTCGCCTCCCCGTGACGCGCTAAGTCCGCCGGTGTCTGGCCGGCGGCGGTTTGGCGCTATGGTATGGCCGCGGGGTAGCCGCTGTCAACGGGAGTAGAGAGAAGAGGCGGAGGCAGTAAACAGGACCAAGGCGGGGGCGCAGATGAGGCAACGCCGGGAGTCGCTTAAAGACAAACAGAGACCCCTTGGCGATGTCCTACTCTCCCACCCAGTTGCCCGGGCAGTACCATCAGCGCTGAAGGGCTTAACTGCCTGGTTCGGAATGGAGCAGGGTGTTTCCCCTTCGCTATGGTCACCAAGGAGTCTCTGAATTGTTAAGGTTGGAACCCTAAGTACTGAACAGGATGCTTAGCGGAAAAAGGTAAATGGTGTTGTTCAAGCCCTCGGCCATTAGTACGGCTTAGCTGAACGCATTGCTGCGCTTACACACGCCGCCTATCAAACTGGTAGTCTACCAGCGGCCTTACCCAGTTACCTGGTGGGGGATCTAATCTTGGAGCGAGTTTCCCACTTAGATGCTTTCAGCGGTTATCTCTGCCCGACGTAGCTACCCAGCGATGCTCCTGGCGGAACAACTGGCACACTAGAGGTCAGTCCGCTCCGGTCCTCTCGTACTAGGAGCAGCTCTCCTCAAATCCCCTACGCCCACAGCGGATAGAGACCGACCTGTCTCACGACGGTCTGAACCCAGCTCGCGTACCACTTTAATGGGCGAACAGCCCAACCCTTGGGACGTACTCCCGCCCCAGGATGTGACGAGCCGACATCGAGGTGCCGAGCGTGGCCGTCGATGTGAACTCTTGGGCCACACTAGCCTGTTATCCCCGGGGTAACTTTTATCCGGTAAGCCACGGCCTTTCCACACAGAGCCGTAGGATCACTAAGCCCGACTTTCGTCTCTGCTCGGCTTGTAGGCCTTGCAGTCAAGCTCCCTTGTGCCTTTACACTCAACGGCTGGTTTCCATTCAGCCTGAGGGAACCTTTGGGCGCCTCCGTTACCTTTTAGGAGGCGACCGCCCCAGTCAAACTGCCCACCTGACACTGTCCCCAC
>JAAYAV010000080.1 GCA_012719195.1 Anaerolineae bacterium
GCCCCATGCTATGCTCCGCGACCGCCGACGGGTATAATCGAGCCCATGACCGCCCAACGTCCCACCACCTGGTTCCTGGCTACTGGCAAGCGCCGCCTCCGCGAGCTGCGACGCCTGCGCGAGATCGTGCGCGTGCTGGGGCGCAACGGCCTGGACGTGGTGGTGGAGCAACTCCAGCTGTGGGACTGGATCCCGCGGCGGCTACTGCTGCGCTCGGCCCGGCCGCGACCGGAAGTGCGTCGCATGTCCCTCCCGGAGCGAGTGCGGCACACCCTGGAAGAGCTGGGGCCCACCTACGTCAAGATTGGGCAACTCATGGCTGGTCGCGCCGACATCCTCCCGCCCGAGTATCTGGCCGAGTTGGCCCGTCTGTGGGACCATGCGCCCCCCGAGCCGGCTGACACCATCGTCGGCATCGTGGAGCGCGAACTGGACAAGCCCCTGGAGGAGGTCTTTAGCGAGTTCGATCGCCATCCCGTCGCTGCCGCCAGCCTAGCGCAGGTGCATCGCGCTCGTCTGCTGGACGGCCAGGAAGTGGCGGTCAAAGTGCAGCGCCCCGGGATCCGGGAGCAGGTGCAGGCCGATCTGGATATCCTGCGCGACCAAGCTTGGTTCCTGGAGGGACGGCTGACCCTCGCCCGGGAGCGGCGCCTGGGCCAGCTGGCGGACGAGCTAGCGTATGCCCTACTCAGCGAGCTCGACTTCGCTCTCGAGGGCCGCAACGCGGAGCGCCTGCGTCGCAATCTGGCCACGCTCAGCTTCGCTCGGGTGCCGCGCGTCTTCAGCGACCTTACCACGACCCATCTTCTGGTCACCGAGTACGTATGCGGTATTCGACTCACCGACCGCGATGCCCTGGCGTCCTCGGGCTACGACCTGCGCGCCGTGGCGATCATGGGCGTGCGCATGTACTTCCAGATGATCTTCGAGGACGGCTTCTACCACGCCGATCCCCACCAGGGGAACATCATGGTCGGCGAAGACCACGTGAGCCTGGTGGATTTCGGCACCGTCGGCTACCTGACGCCGGAGATGCGCGAGGACCTAGGTGCTCTACTGGCCGGTTTCGTGGCCGAAGATCCCCAGCGCATGGCCACGGTGATGCTCCGCATGGACGCGATGCACGAGTACGCTCGGGTGGAGGCGCTGGAACAGGGCTTGCGCCGCCTGTTGCTGCGCTTCCATGGCCTGGAGATGCGCGAACTGGCGGTGGGCGAGGTTCTCACCGACGTCTTCACCATCGCCCACGAGTACCGGGTCGACATCCCACCCGAACTGGCGCTGCTGGCCAAGACCCTGATACTCCTCGACGGCGTGGCCCGCCAACTGAGCCCCGGCTTCGTCATCGTCGAGGAACTGCGCCCCTACCTTATCGCCCTGGCCGGAAAACGATTTGACCCCAAGCAGTTCGCGCGAGAGAGTCTGGACTTTGCGGAGCAGACGCGCTACCTGGTGCAGACCTTGCCCGTGCGCGCCGACGTGCTCCTGGATCGGCTGGAGCGCGGCAAGCTGGTGGTTGGCTTTGATCTTCTGCAGCTGGACCAGCTGGCCCGACGCATCAACGACGTGGGCAACCGGCTGTCATTCGCGGCTGTGGTGGCGGCGCTGCTGCTTTCCTCGGCCGTGCTCTTGTCTGCCGGGCCGGACGTCGCCGTCTGGAAGGTGCCGGCACTGCATGTCGGCGTCCCAATCGGGGCGCTCACCTTCGTGGCGGCCGGCTTCTTCGGTTTCTGGCTGCTGATATCCATCGTGCGCTCTCACCGCTAAGCGTGTTCTGTTTCACGTGAAACGCCTAGAAGTGGCGATCCGGCGCTCGGACCAACGTTTCACGTGAAACCCCGCCCCGGAGACAAGATGCCCGAGATCTGCGACTACGAAGGAAGCGACTACCGCCAACGTTTTTGGAACCATTCCCGCCGCTACGAGGATCTGGCCGAGCGCCAGATCCTCAGACGCCTGCTCCCGCCGGCGGGAGAGGCCATCGCCGAGCTCGGGGCCGGGTTCGGTCGACTCGCTGACCTCTATGCCGGCTACCAGCGCGTCTACCTGGTGGACTTCTCCCGCACGCTGCTGCGGCAGGCCCAGCAAGACCACGGCGGCGACGATCGCTTCACCTATGTGGCCGCCGACATCCGCCGTCTGCCCCTCGCGGACGCTGCCTTCGACGCTGTCGTCACAGTGCGGGTGCTGCACCACCTGCGCGACATCGGCCCCGCTCTGGCCGAGGCGCACCGCATCCTGCGTCCGGGCGCACCCTATCTGCTGGAGTTCGCCAACAAGCGCAACCTCAAGGCCATCGCCCGCTACCTGTTCCGCCGGCAGAATTGGAGCCCCTTCCATCGCGACCCAGTCGAGTTCGCTGAGCTCAACCTGGACTTCCACCCCCAGTACATGCGCGAGCGACTGGCCGCAGCCGGGCTGGACTTCCAGGAGTGGCACGCCCTCTCCCTATTCCGCCTGGCGGCGCTCAAGGAGCGCATATCCCCCGAGTTGCTGACCGCCGTCGAGGGAGCCCTCCGGCCCCTGGCCTCCCTCTACCCGCTCTCGCCTAGCGTCATGGTCGTTTCCCGGGCCCGGAAGCCCGAGTATGCCCCCGCTAACCACTTCCTTGCCTGTCCCGCCTGCCACGGGCCGCTGCATGAGGCACCGCAACAGGTCACTTGCCCGGCATGCAATCGCCACTGGCCAGTCACCGAAGGGATACTGGACTTCAAAGACGGGGAGGAGGGGGAGGAAAGCTCGGCCTGAGCGGTCCGCTCA
>JAAYAV010000081.1 GCA_012719195.1 Anaerolineae bacterium
ACGGATGCGCGTCACGTCGGACTTCGAGTGTGGGAACGGCAAGAGCATCCGCCCGGTGGCCCCCGGGCACTGGTCGCTGGAGGAGGTGGGCGAGAAAGCGCCCTACTGCAAGTACTTCTGCGTGCGCCTGGAGCCCGAAGGGGACGGCGGCCTCGTCCAACTGGACGTCTACCCCGACCCGGACCTGGGCGAGCCGGGCCGGGCCGGTATGATGGGTCACTACCCGTCGCAGATCTGGTACTCCAGCGACGACATGGTCACCTGGCGACCGACGGCGCATGTGTGGGAGGACTCCACCGAGTTCCACGAGTCCCACCTGGCAGTGCGCGTGCGGGTGCAGCCGGGCCAAGCCCTCCACGTGGCCAGCAACGCCGTGGCCCCCTACTCGCGGGTGGCGGCCTGGGCGGAGGAACGGGCGGCGATCGGGTGTGGCGACGAGGCGCTCTCCCTGGGCCGCAGCCACGAGGGACGCCTCATCCCGCTCCTGCATCTGCCCGCCCGCGGCGCGGATTCCGCCTCGGTCTTCATCTTTGCCGGCCAGCATCCGTCCGAGCACCTGGGCGTGTACGCCGCCATGGGCACGGTCGAATTCCTGCAGTCGGCCCATCCGGAAGCGCTGGCCCTGCGCGAGCGCTTCGAGTTCTGGGTCTGCCCCATGATCAACGTGGACGGCAACGTCCATGGCCGCAACGGCTGGACCCTGCAGGGCATCAACATGTCGGGCGACTTCGTTGGCGCGGCGGACGGCACGGAGCCCCAGGCGGCTGAGGACAAGGCGCTCTGGCGCCACCTCACCGAGGTGTCGCTGCCGGCCGCGAGCCTGCAGTTCCACGGCTTCATGGGCAAGCGCGGCTTCGTGGACCCGCCCTACGACGGGCTCTACACCCTGCAAGACCCGGACGCGGTCTATGAGGGGAGCGCGGCGGCCGAGCGCTACCGCGCCGTGCAGGACGTCATGAAGTGGGACAGCGACGGCCTGATGGGCGGCGGCCGCCCGGGGACGGTGAGCGAGGGGTTCGTGGAGTACCAGTTGGCCCGGTTGCTGGGCACCATCCCGGTGTTCTACGAGATCAACCACGGCTACTGCGGCGTCTGGGGGGCAAAGCGGCGCGGCGCTCAGGTGATGCGGACGGCGCTCAAGGCGCTGGGCTGATCTTCCTGACGCACCAGACTAGCCCATGAGGGGCGTCAGAAGGGAGGGTCTGGTGGCACGAGCCGCGCCGTGTGAAATTGGCCTAACGTCCCAAGTGGTTCCAGAGAGCAAACCCACTGCTCCCCTTCCCTAAGAAGAAAGGCGGGATCGGGCAGTCCGTTACCCATGGGACGATGCGTTTCCCGCTTCCCCCAACCGTACTAGTGGGAGCAGCTGCGTCCTTGGCCGCCTAGTTTGTGATCGACACCCTTGAGGACTCGCTGGAGGCCCAGGGCAGCCGCATTCCGGCCAGAACGGCGACCTTCCGGACCGGTGACGCACCCCCGCTGAGGGTAGATTGCGGGCGCAGCGAGGAATGACAGGGGCTGGCCCGGCGCTTAGTGCCGGATGCGATGCGGTGTTAGGCTCACCCCATGCCACCCCGCCTGCTTAGCTTGACGTCGGTTAGTTAGGTGCAGTCGCCCACACCGGATACCCCGCCCGGCTGACCCCGTGCTATAATCGCGCCATGGCCTCTCAGCGGAGACTGTCTGTGTCGGAGTGCTGCACTCCGCTCCCAGCCGCGCCGCGGTGGATGACCGCCGCCACGGGCAATATGGGGGCTTGCCCCCGCCTGCCCGCCGCCCTCTAGTCTGAGCACCGGTCCATAGCCGTTCGGCGCTTGCTGCAAGGGAGTTTCCGAAAATGAGTGAGAGGATTCTAGTCTGCGTTGCCTGGCCCTACGCCAACGGCAACCTGCATCTGGGACACGTCGCCGGCTCTCTCCTACCCCCGGACATCTTCGCCCGCTACCACCGCTTGCGTGGTCACGACGTGCTCATGGTCTCCGGTAGCGACACCCATGGCACGCCCATCACCGTCAAGGCGGAGAAGGAAGGCGTCACCCCCCGCGAGATCGTGGACCGCTACCACACGGCCGACCTGCACGCCCTCAAGGGACTGGGCATCGCTTTCGATCTCTACACCGAGACCGACACCGAGAACCACTGGTGCATCACCCAGGACATGTTCCTAGGCCTGCTGCACAACGGCTACCTCTACAAGGACACCATGATCAGCCTCTACTGCCATAGCTGCCGGCGCTTCCTCGCCGACCGCTACGTCGAGGGAACCTGCCCGCACTGTGGCTACACCGAGGCGCGGGGAGACCAGTGCGACGAGTGTGGCCGCACCCTGGACGCCACCGAGCTGATCTCGCCCCGCTGCAAGACCTGTGGCGGCACCCCCGAGCCGCGGGAGACGGAGCACTTCTTCCTCGACCTGGCCAAGCTCAACGCCCCGCTGCTGGAGTGGCTCAACACCGACAAGGAGCACTGGCGGCGCAACGTCATGAACTTCGCCCGCAACATGCTCGAGAGCGGCGACCTGCGCGGTCGCCCCATCACCCGCGACATCGCTTGGGGCATACCGGTGCCGCTGGAAGGCTACGACGACAAGCGCATCTACGTCTGGTTCGACGCCGTCATCGGCTACCTCTCCGCCACGGTGGAGTGGGCCAACCTCGTGGGCCGGCCCGAGGCCTGGCGGGAGTGGTGGCAGGACGAGTCCGTGCGGCACTACTACTTCATGGGCAAGGACAACATCGTCTTCCATACCGTCATCTGGCCGGGGATGCTCTACGGCTACGGCGGCCTCAACCTGCCCTACGACGTGCCCGCCAACGAGTACCTGCGCGTGCAGGGGCGGCAACTCTCCAAGAGCCGCAACTGGATGATCGACCTGCCCGACTTTCTGGAACGGTACGATCCCGACGCGCTGCGCTACATCCTCTCCATCAACATGCCCGAGCGCAGCGACAGCGACTTCACCTGGGAGGAGTTCGTCCGCCGCAACAACGACGAGCTGGTGGCCACCTACGGCAACCTGGCCAACCGGGTCCTCACCTTCGCCGCCCGCCACTTCGAGGGCCGGGTGCCGGAGCCGGGTGACCTGGACGATGAGGATCGCGCCATGCTGTCTCGCACCGAGACCGCCTTCGCCACCGTGGCGGAGGACCTGGAGGCGTGTCACTTCCGGTCCGCCATCGCCGAGGCCATGGAGGTGGCCCGCGAGGCTAACCGCTACCTGGATGCCAAGGCGCCCTGGTTCCAGATCAAGCAGGATCGCCAGGCAGCAGCGACGTCGCTCTACACCATGATTCAGGTGATCAGCAGCCTCAAGACGCTCCTCTGTCCCTTCCTGCCCTTCTCCTCGCAGGCCTTGCACGAGATGCTGGGCTTCCAGCACGACCTCTTGGGCCGCCAGTACATCGAGGAGCTTCCGGAGGAAACGCGCTCTCACCTGGGGCTGCGCTACGAGGCCCCCGTGGGCGAAGATCGCTGGCAGTCGGTGACGGTTCCTGCCGGGCAGGCATTCGGCCCCATCCGGCCTCTGTTCCGCAAGCTGGAGGAAGCGGTGGCGGCCGAGGAAGTGGAGAGGATGCTGGCCCGCTCCGGTTAGCCGTCTGCTCCAGCTAGCTCGGTTTGGTGTTGGGCAGACCAGAGAGCCGACCCGGTGGGGTCGGCTCTCTCGCTATCCCAGATTGTGGCCGTCTTCGACCGAACCTACCCGCGCCTCTCCCGCTCGGCATCTTCGCGTTTGCCGGCGTCGCGATC
Source organism: Anaerolineae bacterium (assembly GCA_012719195.1). Taxonomy (GTDB): domain Bacteria; phylum Chloroflexota; class Anaerolineae; order DRVO01; family DRVO01; genus Ch71. The sequence continues at coordinate 3,748 of JAAYAV010000081.1, forward strand.
GCGCGCCTCCCGCTCCAGGATCCGCCGCTGCATATGGTCGAGCGAGCTTATCGTGGCATGGTTGCCCACCAGCGCGGCGAGAGGGATGTAGACCAGGAGCAGCAGTGGGGGCACCACCAGGCTCAGGGCGAGCAGGAGGAGGCTGATGATCCCGATCACCAGAGTGAACAGGGGGCGCCCGAAGGCGAGTACGGCCGCGTTGCGGTAGGTGGTGCGGATTCCGCCGCTTTCTTGCGCCAAAGCCATCGGGAAGACGTAGATGATGACACCAAGCCACATCACCAGCGCGTAGATCCACAGGAGGGTCAGATAGGCGAGCCAGTTGGTGATGTTGGAGTAGAACCAAATGTTGAAGAGGAGCAGGAAGGTCACCACCACGTTGATGGCGCCCAAGGCCCAGGCCTTGCCGAAGTACTGGCGCAGGCCGGCCCAGAACATGTCGAACTCAACCCGGTGACCGAGGGCCTTCTGCCGCGTCAGGTAGTAGGCGCCCATCGACCCAGGGAAGAGAGTCACCAAGGCGAGGGCGAGCAGCCCCCAGACCAGGTTGACGCCTACCATGAGGAACATCTCATCCCACCAGTCGCGGAACGACCGGCCGATAACCTTGAGCGCTTCCGACATTGGGTCTCCGGCACCGCAGTATGGGGCGATTCTAGCACGCGTCGGGGGTCGGTCAAAAGGTAAGCGATCCACCGGCGTCACCGGGCCTAAACCCAAGGGCGGAGCCTGCCGATACCTATGGGCAGGCAGTGCGGGGAGGATCCCTTGATCAGTACCGGTACCGGGCACCAGGAAGTCGCCCAGTTGCGCGCGCAACTGGCGGCCGCCCAGGCCCGGATAGAGGCGCTCGAGACCCTACAAGCGGTGACGCTATGGGTGAACTCCGAGCTACGGCTGGACACGTTGCTGGCCGAAGTGCTGTCGGCTGCCGTGGCGGTGGTGGGCGCCGATGCGGGCGCGCTGCTTCTGTTGGACGAGACGCGGTCGCAACTGGAGTACGCCGTCGTGCCGGGATCGATGGGTGGCGCTTTGGTGGGCCGCCGGGTGAGCGCCGATGACGGGGCGGTCGGTTGGGCCATATCGCGGCGAGAGCCGTTGGTGATCGAGGCGCCCCAGCGCCGCCGCCGCTTCCACTCCGAGTTGGTGACCACGCTCCATCCTCGGACCGCCACGCTGGCCTGCGTGCCTCTTGTCGCCCAGGGTAGGGTGGTGGGCGTGCTGGAGATGGTCAGCAGCGACACCGCGCACTCCTTCGGCGAGGCGGACGTGTCGCTCCTGTCCGCCGTGGCCGGCCAGGCGGCCATCGCCATTGAGAATGCCCGCCTCTACCTGGAACTGACCCAGGAGCGCGATCGCATTCTGTCGGTGGAGCAGGAGGTTCGGAACCAGCTCGCGCGCGACCTCCACGACGGACCGGCCCAGTTGCTGGCCTCGCTCATCATGCGGCTCCGGTTGGGGCTCTGCCTGCTTGATAAGGGCCGCGAAGAAGGCCGGCGGGAACTGGGGGCGCTGGAGCCTGTTCTCGAGCGCGCCCTCCGCGAAGTCCGCACCATGCTGTTCGACCTGCGGCCGGTGATCCTGGAGGCGCGCGGATTGGCCGCCGCCCTGGAGGACTACGCTCGGCGGCAGAGCGCCGAGGGCTTCACCGTGCGCTACACCACCAAGGGCGAACCGCGCCGCCTGCGGGCCGATGCCGAGCGAGCCGTCTTCGCCATCGTGCGCGAGGCGGTGGCCAACGCCCGCCGACACAGCGGCACGGACGAGGCCGACGTCACCCTCAACTTCGCCGACGGGTCAGTCCAATTGGTGGTCTGCGACCAGGGCGTCGGCTTCGAGCTGCAGCCGACGGAATCGGAGAGCATGCTGCGCGGGAGCCTGGGTCTAGTGAACATGCGCGAGCGCACCGAAGCCATCGGTGGTCGCCTGTCCATCCAGTCGCGCCCGGCTGAGGGCACGACCGTCTCGCTCACCGTTGCCGGCTGATCTGCCGCCAGACGCGGTCGAGCGCGGCGCGCGCCTCCGGCACCCCCAAGGCGAAAGCGCCGACACCGTACACCGCGGCGCCGAGAGCCATGCCGACCAGGGCGACAACGGCTAAAGAGCCCGGCAGAACCCTCGCTAGGACCAGGAGCACGGCCCCCATCAGCAAGGCCGCGGCCAGGATGCGCCCCCCCGACTCCAGCAACGCCCGCGGACCGGCCGCCGGTAGCCGCCGGCTGAGGATGGCCCAGAGCAAGGCCACCTCCACGACGACGGCAACGGTGTTCGCCAGCGCCAAGCCGCTCTCCTGCAGCGGTCCTCGGAGGGCCAGGCTGAGGAGCACGTTCAGGCCCATGGACGTCACGCCCACTGCCACCGGTGTACGGGTGTCGTGGGTGGCGTAGAAGGCACGCGTCAACACCTCGAGCACGCTGTGGGCCGTCAACCCCAGGGCGTAGAAGAAGAGCACTCGCGCCACGGCAGCCGCCGCCTGGCTATCGAAGGCGCCCCGCCCCAGCACCAGAGTTACGATCGGCTCGCCCAAGACCATGAGCCCCACGGTGGCAGGCAGCGCCAGGAACAGCACACCCCGGGTGGAGCGCAGGAACAGGTCGGCCAGCTCGTCCCAGCGCTTCTGGGCTGCCAGGGAGGAAAGGGCGGGGAAAGCGGCCGTGGCCACCCCCTGAGCAAAGATGCCCTGGGGCAGCAGCATGAGCATCCAGGCGTAGTTGAGGACGGCCAGGCTGCCCGGCGCCAGCGTCGAGGCGAGGATGGTGTTGACCAGGAAGTTCACCTGCACCGCCGCCAGGCCCACGCTGCGGGGGATCATCAGGCGCACCACTTCGCGGACGTGGGGCGACCGCAGCCCCAGGATGCCGTGCTCCGCCGGACCAGGCGCCAACTCCTCCGGCATCAGTGTCAGGACCTGGGGCAGCTGGATCACGTAGTGCGCTACCGACCCCACGGCCACGCCGAGGGCGAGCCCAAAGGCGCCGATCTCGGGGGAAAGGAAAGCGGCCCCGATGATGATGGCCAGGTTATAGGCGGACGGGGCCAACGCCGGCGCCAGGAAGCGCCCGTAGGAGTTCAGGACCCCCATGAAGACGCCGCTGACGGAGAAGGCTATCGGCGCCAGCAGCATGATGCGCATGAGGCTGGCCGTCAGCGCCTGCCGCTCGGGGTCGAACCCAACTGCCACCACGTGTCGGGCCAGGGGGCCGGCCAGGGCCAGGCAGATGAGCGCCACGACTCCCAGCCCCATGGCGAGGGCGTTGATGACGCTGTTGGCCAGGCGCCAGGCCCCGGCTTCGTCGTCCGACGCCAGTAGGCCGGCGAAGGTCGGGATGAAGGCGGAGGCGAGCGCACCGCCCGCCATCAACTGGAAGAGCAGGTCCGGGATGCGGAAGGCGGCCAGGTAGGCGTCCAGTTCGCCTGAGGTACCGAAGCGGCTGGAGATGACAATCTCGCGCGCCAGGCCGAGGGCGCGGCTGAGCACAAACGCCGCCATGACGGTGCCGGCGGCCCGAGCGATGCCCCCGCCGGAGGGGTTACCTGCCGGCATGGCAGAACCGGCCCCTGGGGGCCGGTTCTGCGGCGATGCGGCTTCCATCGGGTGGGGCCGGCCCTAGCGTCGCTTCTTGGGGCCGGTGACGAAGAAGTTGACCACGAAGGCACCGAACACCCCGAGCATCAGGCCCAAGGCGCCGGCCACGGCGATCATCATCATCTTGCGCGGTCCGGAAGGGCTCAGCGGCGGAATGGCCTGCGCCGCCACCTGAATCTCACGCCCGTTGGTGCTCTGCGAGAGGCGGGCCTCATCCAGCTTGAGCGAGATGGACTGGTATAGCTCCCGAGCGATGTCCCGCTCGTCCTTCAGGGAGTTCAGTTCATTCTGGACCGACTCCAGCTGCGCCTGCAGGGCGAGAAGCTCCGGCTCCACCGCTGCCGACATAGTCTCCAGTTCGGCGCTCAGGTCTTGGAGCACCGCCACGAGACTGTCGAGCAGGTCGATCTGGTCGGCCAGGCTGCGGCCGGACGCGGCCTCGACGGCGGGTAGCTGAAGCTGGAGGCTGAGCCCGTCGGCGCTCACCAGCGAGTGCATCTGGATCAGCAGAGCGGTGATCTCGTCGGAGTAGCTGGTATCGGAACCGCCCGGTTGCCTGCTCAGCCTCTGGCTGAGCGCGGTGGCGTCCTGATTCACTCGCTCCAGCGAGCGCCGTGCGGCCAGGTACGAACTCAGCGATGCCTGCTTGTCGCCAATCTGGGCCTGCAGCACGGCCGAGTTGTTGCGGGATTGGAACTCCACCAGGGCCGCTTCCGCCGCGTCTCGGCGGGCGGCGGCCGAACCCAACTGCTCTTCGAAAGCCTCTATCTCGTGCGCCGTCTGACCGTACACTTCCTCGACCTTGTCGGCGAAGCGCAGCGCCCAGACGTTGGCGATGTTCGCCGCCACTTCCGGATCGCCCGCGGTGACGGTCAGCTCGATCAGGCTGGCATCCGACCCGCTGCGAGCGGATACCATGCCCTGGAGCTGGCGCAGATCACGGGCGCCCTCGGGCAGTTGATCGGCCACAAGAGGCAGTAGCTCGGTCAGTAGATCGCTGCTGGTGGCGAGGCTAGGGTAGGCCTTGAGGGGCACCTGGCGCTGGTCCAGAGGGACGGTCTCGAACTGCTCGGTGAACTGCACGACGTAACGGGGTCGAGTGATGGCCACCAGGGAAGTGGCCTCGTAGGTGGGCTTCATCATCACGAAGCCCACGATGGCCGCCAGCGCCACGGCGACAACCGGGAGCCCTATGACGATCCACCAGTACTTGACCAGCACGTTGACATAGTCGTGCAGGTCTATCTCATCCTCGTAGTAGTAGGCCGGGACGTAGTACTCCGGCGGCGGCGCCGGCTGCATCTGGCGTGGCTGGTTGTCGTCGCTCTGCAATTCTACAGCTCCTCGCCGAATCTCGGACTGAGTCGAGTGAACACCCAGTACCCCACCACCAACACCGCCACACAAGTGACGGCGGTGCGGGCGAAGAAGTCTAGGCCCACGGGACTGCCAGAGTATAGGATATCGCGGTAGGCGGCGGCCAATGAGGCCATGGGGTTGAGGCGGTTAAGCCAGACATAGGCGTTGAAGTCCATCCCCAGCACGGTGACAACACGATCTCGGATGAGCTCGATGGGCCAGAAGATGGGCGTCAGGAAGAACCAGGCCAGCGTCAGCACCTCGAGGATCATCTGCGTGTCGCGATAGAACACATTCACGGCGGAGAGCAGCAGCGCCAAACCGGCGACGAAAGCCACCTGGGCCAGGATGACCAGGGGCAGGTAGAGGATGATCCAGCGAGTGAAGGGTAGGCCCAGCACCAGCATCATAAGGAAGAGCGGGATAAGGGCGAGCAGGAAGTTGACCAGGTGGGCGAGGACCGTGGAGATGGGCAGCACCTCGCGGGGGAAGTACACCTTGCGCACCAGGGGGGTGTTGCTGAGCACGCTGGCCGTACCGCTCGTCAAGCCGCCCACCAGGAAGTTCCAGGGCAGGAGAGCGCTGAGGAGGTAGACGGGATAGTAGGCCTTGGAGTAGTCGGTGAGCAGCACCGTGAAGACCACGCCGAACACGAGCATGGTGCCCAACGGGTTGAGCAGCGACCAGAGGAAGCCGAGCGCCGAGTTCTTGTAGCGGGCCTTCAAGTCCCGCAGCACCAACTGGCGCAGCAGCTCGCGATAGGCATAGAGATCGGCAAGGCGTTGGCGGAGGCTCACGCGCGCTAGGATAGCCTAGGCGGCCCGTTGTCACAAAGGCGGCGCTGGGCGATGCGCCGAGGCAGGTTCGCCCCGGGCTGAAGCCGCGGCACCACGGGTTGGCGAAGCCGGCCTACGCCGGCTCCCGCAGCTCGCCGCAGGGTGGGCTCTGCTTACCCGTAGCCCCGTCCATTCATGGGCGGCCAAGCCGATCAAGCAGGCGGGCGGGCTGATCTGGCTGCACTCGCACGGCAAGATGAGTCCGGTGATCGAGGGGTTCATGGAGATGGGGGTGGACTGCCTCAATCCCATCGAGCCACCACCAATGGGCGACATGACCTTGCGGCAGGCGCGGGAGGTGGTGGGCAATCGTATGTGCCTGGAGGGGAACCTGGAGGCGGACGACATGTTCCGCGCTCCGGCGGAGCGCATCCGCCGGTTGGTGGCGGAGGCTATCGAGGACGCTCGCGGCGGTGGACTCATCCTCTGCCCCACGTCAGGGTTCATGGAGTGGCCCATCGCCACGCCGCGCCAGGTGGAGAACTACCTCACCTACATCGAGGCGGGCCTGGAGTACGGGAAGGGCTTCGCCTAGCCGCCCGGCTTAGGCCTCGGCGAGCAGGGGCAAGAGGCGGCCCACCGGGACGAACGGCAGCTCCTGCCGGGCGCTCTGCCGGAGGGCCGCTTCCGGCGTGGCCTCCTCCGGGCGGAACGCGGCCAGCCCTTCCGGCTCCAGCGGCAACGACACCAGCCCGCTCTCCGGGTGCACCGACCAGGGCGATCGCATGGACCCGTTCACGTGGACGATGTTCTCGTCCAGGAGCAGCGAGTGCTGATGGGCGCGGTCGGCCGCATTGGTGATGGTAATGGGGTCGGCCGGGTCAAGATAGCGGTAGAAGCGGTCCCGCTGGGGGCTATGCTGTAGCCGGACCTCGACGCGATCGCGCAGGCCGCGGATCAGGCGGCGTAGGAACGGCCAGGGGTCGCCTTCGCCCGCCTCCAGCACCTCGGCAGGATCCAGAGCCCAGTAGAAGTGGAAGCCGCGCCGACCGGAGAACTTGAGCGCGAAGTCCACCGACGCCTCCTTCAGCAAAGCGGCGGCCTCACCGGCGGCGACGGCAGCCAGCTCCAGCGGCTGGGCCGGATCGCGCCGGTCTATGTCCAGCAGGAAGTAGAGGGCGCCATCGGCCAGGTGGGGGTGGAAGGAGTAGCAGTGCCGGCGGGCCCAATCCAAGATGTCGGCGCGGCTCTCCACGTGGATGAATCCACCCTCCGGCCGACGTCGCCGATAGATGGGGCGATCACCGAACTTGAGCTCCAGCGCCACCGGCCTTCCCTGTAGGAAGGGCAGCACGGCGTCGGCCTTCGCTTCCCAGTAGTCCATCAGCCAGGGGATGGGCATGGCCGGTCCTCCAGGCTATCAGTGCGTTGGTGCCCTCCGGGCCTAGGCGTCGGCGGAGCCCCGTCCGAGCACCTTGGCGTAGACGTCTTCCAGCAGGCGGGCGCCTTCATCCCAGGAGAAGCCCTCCAGCACTCGCTGCCGCAGAGCCGCCCCGCTCACCTGCGCCCCCTCCAGGTCGCTCAGGACGGCGAGCAGCGTTTGGGCCAGAGCCGCCTCGTCTACCCGCTCCGGGTAGATGCCCAGGTCGTCGAGGTACTCCCGGTTCACCGGGCCGTCGAAGGCGACGGTGGGCAGGGCCATGGCCATATAGTTGAGCAGTTTGCCCGCCCCCTCAGTCGCGGAGACTTTGGGCGCCACGGCCACGTCGCCCAGGGCCAGGTAGCGCGGGGCATGCTCGTAAGGGAGGCGCCCGGTGAGCACCACCCGCCCGCCCAGGCCCAGTCCGTCGGCGTAGGCGCGGTAGCCCTCCACCCCCGGATAGCCCATCACCAGGAAGTAGGCGTCCGGCCGGGCGGCCGTCACCTGCGCCGCCGCCCGCAGGAGCAGGCTGGTGCCCTGGTGCTCGGCCAGTAGCCCCAGGTAGACGACCACGAACGCGTCCCCCGGGATGCCCAGGCTCTCGCGCAGGGCGCGCCGCTCGGCGGGCGGGAGCACTCCCGGCCGGAAGACGTCCGCGCTGACCCGGTCCTGGATAACGGTGATGTCGGACGGAGGGCAGTCGAACCTGTCCACCAGCAGGCGGGCGGCATGGTAGGTGGAGGTGACCAGCGCCTGGGGGAGGTGGTCGAGGCAACGCTCCAGCCATACCATGGGGCGGTACCAGGGCCCGTCCGGGTTGAGGAAGTGGTGGTCAACCATCTCGCTCGAGGCGCTGCCCTGGAAGTCGAACACCACCGGCAGGCGCAACAACCGCCCGATGAGCACGCCGATCAGGGCGCCCTCGTGCATGTGGGCGTGGATGACGTCGGGCCGGTGGACCAGGGCCCGTTCCAAGACCTTAGGCAGGAGCAGGGCATCGTAGGCGAACTTGTGCCGCGACGAGCCCACCTCGTAGTTCTGGCGCCAGGGCAGGGGCAGGGTGCGATGGACGGCGAACCCGTCCGGGTCGCGGCCCTTGCGGTAGGTGCAGACAGCCACCTCGTGGCCGCGGCTGCCTAGAGCGCGTGCCTCCTCCAGGATGCGGACGTGGCAGCCCGTATCGGAGAAGAAGGACGTCGGCGCCACCATGAGGACTCTCAGGCCGGGCATTGGGCTCGCCCAGACCTAACCCCCCAACCCCCTTCCCTGAGAAGGAAGGGGGCGAACCGGCTCCCCTCCCCCAATGGGGGAGGGGTCGGGGGAGAGGTCATCCCAACCACTTCAACCATCAGTCCTCACTCGCCACATCTGGCCACGGTCCCCTACTCAGCCATTCCAGTAGAAGGGCAGCAGCGAGCCCAGCTTGACCACCGTGTCCTCCGCCACCATGACCTCGGCGTCGGCGTTGCGGCGATCTATCTGCATCATGAACTCGCGGCAGCGGCCGCAGGGAGGCAGCACCCCCTCTTCGCACACGGCCACGACGGCGACGATCTGCGTCTCCCGGTGCTTGAGCATCTCGGCGATGGCGGCATGCTCGGCGCAGAAGCCGATGCCGCAGGAGACGTCAATGCAGATGCCGGTGTACACGTTCCCGCCGGCGGTGAGGATGGCGGCGCCCACGCCTCCCGCCGACAACCCGTCGGGCGACAGGGGGAATTCCCCGGTGACGGCGCGGGCGGCCTCCAGCAGGGGCTCAAAGCGCTCTATCATCTGTCCTCTCCCTCCTCATTTGCCCGGCTCCGGGCCTGGCCTGGACTCTTGGCGGCCTTCTCCTCCGCCAGACGGACGTTCTCCGCGACGCGAAA
>JAAYAV010000485.1 GCA_012719195.1 Anaerolineae bacterium
ATTTGCACAGATCTGCGGCGTGCCTAGAGCTCCTGGCGCGAGAAGCTGAGCCAGCCCAGCCCCAGCGGCAGGACAACGAGAAGCAGCGCGGCCGCCAGAGCTGTCCAGGAGGCCTGCGACCCACCCAGAGCCAGGCGGCTGCCCCAGTTGATCAGCTCGTGCGGCAGTCGCGAGCCGATGGCGGGCAGCGAGCCGGCCAGCGACAGGATCAGCATGGCGCCGAAGCCCCCGGCCGCCGCCGCCACCTGAGAGCGGGCGATGGCGCTGAAGCAGAGGGTGATGGCGACATACACCAGGCACACCAGCACCAGGAGCAGATTGAGCGCCACCCAGCCGCCCAGGGGCGGAGCCTCGAAGAGCAGGACGGTGTAGTAGTAGGCGCCCAGGCCGGCGAGCGCGACGGCGATGAGGAAAGAGAGCGAGATGGCGGCGAACTTGCCCAGCAAAAAGGCGCCACGCGTCATGGGCTTCACCAGGATCAGGGCGGCGGTCCCGCGCTCCTTCTCCTGGCTCACCGCGCCCATGGCCAGCAGGATGGCCAGCAGAATGCCGAACTGGGAGAGATTCTTCACGTACTGACCCACGGCGTCGGCCAACGAGGGCGGCGGAATCAGCTTGGCGATCTGATCGCCCTGGGGCATCAGGCGGAAGAACTCCGGCATCATCTTGGCCAGGAGCGGCGAGCTCAGCCCGAAGAGCACGAAGACGACGGCGACAATGAGCAGGCGGCGCGAGCGCCACTGCTCCAGGAACTCCTTGCGAAGAGAGACCAAGAACATCGCCTACTCCTGATTGACCAGGCGGAGGAAGATATCCTCCAGCGAGGGCCGGACCACCTGGTAGCGCACCACCGGCAGGCCGGACTGCGCCAGCGCGGCCATGAGCAGGGGGCCGGCGCGCTCCACGTCGGCCACCTGCAGGCGGCAGCGATGACCGTCAAGGCTGACGCCCTGCAGCCAGGAGGCGTCGCCGAGGGCGGCCGCCCAGGCGGCCAGGGCCGCGGCATTCTCGGGGTGCGTCTCCACCTCGTAGGCGGGGACGGCGTAGCGCGAGAGCAGCTCCTGTCGGGGCGCCTCGGTGATCAGCCTACCGCGGGCGATTATGCCGATGGTGTCGCAGACACGTTCCACGTCGGCCAGAATGTGGGTGGACATAAAGACGGTGACGGAGCCGCGGAGTCCCTCCACCATCTCCAGCACCTCGCGCCGCCCGGCCGGGTCGAGGGCACTGGCGGGCTCGTCGAGGAAGAGGACGTGAGGCCGGTTGACGAGGGCCTGAGCCAGGCCGAGGCGCTGGCGCATGCCGCGAGAGAAGCCGGCAATGCGGCGCTTGGATACGTCGGTCAGGCCCACCAACTCGAGCAGCTCGGAGACGCGCCGGCGCCGCTCCTCCGCGTCGAGGTCGAAGATGCGGCCGATGTAGTCCAGGTACTCGATGGGCGACATCCAGCCGTAGAAGGCCGGCTCCTCGGGCAGGTAGCCGATCCGTCGGGCCAGGTCGGCCCCATCTTGGGCCAGATCCACCCCGTCGACCCGGGCCTGCCCGCTGCTGGCGCGGGCGAGCCCGGTGAGTATGCGTATGGTGGTGGTCTTTCCGGCGCCGTTGGGCCCCAGGAAGCCGTAGATGCTGCCCTCAGGCACGGTCAGCGTCAGCCC
>JAAYAV010000486.1 GCA_012719195.1 Anaerolineae bacterium
CGATGACTTCGCCTTCGAGACCGACGAGAGCGCAGGACGCTACCTTAGCCAGCATCTATCCGTCGCCTCCTAGCTGCGCGGTGAGGGTGAAGCAGAGCGGCGGCCGCACGGTCAGCCGGTCCATGTACGCGAACGCGCCCGAGATGTCGTGGTCGTACTCGCGAAACGAGTGCAGACGGAAGCCGTGGTCCAGTACCCCGCCGACGATGTCGCCCAGGGTATGCTGGAACCAGTACGTGGGCGGCGACTCATAGCGCGTGCCCTCCCAGTAGTCGAGGCCGTCGGTCTCGACGAAGGGTTCGCGCCGGAAGTAGGAGTGCCGCAGCGGAGGAGGGTCCTGTTCCTCGTTGTCGAACATGCCCAGCATGGGGTGCATCTCGTACATGGCCAGCCAGCCCTCGGGACGCAGCAGCCGCCGCACCACATCGAGGAACGCCGGCAGATCGGGCATCCAGCCCAGAGAGCCGATGCTGATGTAGACGAGGTCGGCGCAGCGGTCGAACCGGTTCGGGATGGCGTAGACGTCGGTCTGCAGGAACTCGCAGGGAGCGTGTGCGACGTCGGACAGTTGGCGCGCCTGTTCCAGGAAGGCGGCCGAGACGTCGAAGCCGAGGCAGTGCGACGCTCCCAGGTTGGCGATGGAGATAAGCTCGCGCCCGTTGTTGCAGCACGGCTGGGCGACGACTCGCCCCCGCAGGCCGATACCCCGCAGCAAGCCGGTGGCGACTTCGTCGAGGCAGCTCCAGCCCGGCTGGGAGAACTCGGTCAGCCACTGGTCCAGGCGGTGGCGGGAGTGCACCGGTGCGGCCTGGTCCCAGGCGCGGAGGTTGGCGGCGGTGTAGTCCGAGCGCTGCATGGCGCCTCCGTTTCGTTGCTGGTGGTCACGGCGGCGGGAGGCTCGGTCTGCCGCCGCGCCGGCTCTAGCGGCGGTCCCGCAGCAGGCCCGCCCGACGTGGGCGCGGTAGGGTCGCCAGCAGAGGGAGCCCAAGCTGACGCAGGTCACGCCCGTCGCGGATGGAATCGTCGGCATAGTCGAGCACAAACGCCAGGGCCACGGCGGCGACGAGGGCCAGGGCCAGGCGCATGGGCAGGTCGAGCCGTTGGCGCAGCGAGGGCGGCACCGGCCCGACGGCGGGCGGGTCTATGACGTGGATGGCGGCGTTCTCGCTGCCCAACTGGGCCAAGAACTCGGCGTTGCGTTGGCCGATAACGGTGGCGGACGCCTCGGCGATGGCCTGCACCCGCGCCGGATCCCCGCCACCCACGCTGATGGTGAGGATGCGGTGCTGCTTAACTGGCACGGTGGCGCCGGCGATCTCGCCCGGGTGCACGGTGATGCCGCGGGTGGCGAGCTCCTCGGAGACGGCCGCGGCGAAGGCGGCGCTGCGCACCACCTCCGACAGGTCGTCCACCAGGTACTCGGACGCGAGCCAAGTGTAGTAGCGGTCGTAGGTGTAGTAGCCGCCGGCGCCGTCCTCGGGCACCATTCCCACCGCCACCCGGAGCGAGGCGGAGTAGCTCTGCGGAGCCGGACGAAGGGCCTTGAGAGCCAGCGAGATGATGCCGGTCACAGCCACGACGAGGAGGATGAGCCAGGCATAGCGGCGCAGGATGCGGATGTACTCGCGCAGTTCCATATTCACCAGTCCAGGGGGCAGCAGGCGCGGCAGGGCACTCTGCGGGAATGATAGGAGACGGCGGGCGGTTGCGGCAAGCCGCTAGCCTGAGGTAGGCGGCAGGCGCGATGGCTAGCCACTGGTACCCGCCCGCTGGTGCTGGGCGACCACCTCTTCCACATACTCCCGCAGCTTCCGCTGGAACACCGCCTTGTCGAAGCGGACGGCGCTGCGGCGCAGGCTCTCGCAATCGAACCGGGTGTGCTCCAGCCGGCGGAGAGCGTCCTTCAGGGAGTCCGCCGTCTGCTCGGGGAAGAGCAGGCCGGTCTCGCCGTCCACAATGGTCTCCAGCGACCCTCCCCCGGCGAAGGCCACCACCGGGCGCCCGGCCGCCTGCGCCTCTATGGGAGTGATGCCGAAGTCCTCCAGACCGGGCCAGAGCAGCGCGCGACAGCGCTGCATCAGGCCGGTGACCTCGTCGTCGGGTAGGCGACCGAGGAACTCGACGCTCGGACCGGCCACCGCTTCCAGTTGGGGCCGGGCTCGCCCCTCTCCTACGACCTTCAGCGGCAGCCCCAGCTCGCTACAGGCCCGGACGGCCAGGTCAATGCGCCGGTACGGTACCAGGCGGCCGACCACCAGGAGGAAGTTCTCGGGCTGCCCGGCCGGCCGAAAGCGGCCCGTATCTACCGGAGGATGGATGATGGGTGAGGGGCGGCCGTAGATGGCCTGGATTCGCTGCTGCACTTCCCCGGCGATGGCGACGAAGTGGGTGACCCGCCGGGCGGTCCTCTGGTCCCAGCGGCGAAGCAGGGGCAGCAGGGCGGACAGACCGGCGCGTTGCCACCCGGGGATGGGCTCGCGGGTCAGGTAGTCCTGGTAGCCCCAGAGGAAGCGCGGCGGTGTCAGGCAGTAGGCGATATGTGGCGCTCCCGGGCAGTGGGCGCCGGTGGCGAAGCCGCTGCTCACGCTGAGGACGGCGTCGAAGTCGCGAAGGCGCATCGTGTCGAACGCGAGCGGGTACAGCGGCAGGTAGAGACGACTACGGCGCTCGACGCCGGGGAGGCGGTTCATCCAGGTGGCGCGGATGTCCCAGGAACGGAAGTGATCGGGCAAGGCCGAGGGCTGGTGAATGCTGGTGTACAGGGGGGCGTCCGGCCACAGTTCGTGGATCGCCTCCAGGACGCGCTCGGCGCCACCGTATTGGTTGAGCCAGGAACACACGAGAGCAAGTCGCAACCGGCTGCCTCCGTGCCGGCCAGTATAGCCAGGCAGCTGTGGGGGCCACAAGCGCACGGACGCGAGCCGTGCCCGACGGGGCCTTGCCTCATATCTGCCCGATGCTATACTTCAACCCCCAAGGAAAGGATGGCCTCTATTGTGATGTGGTCTTATCTCCTCAGCAGCATCTACCTGGCGGCGGCCCTGCTTCTGGCCGTCTACGGGTTCAACTCCCTGCTGCTGGGGCTGCTGTACCTGCACCAGAGGCACCGGCTCGTGCCGGAACCCACCCTCTCCCGGCTACCCCGAGTCACGGTGCAACTGCCGCTCTACAACGAGCGCTGGGTGGCGAGGCGTCTGCTGGAGGCCATGGACGACCTGGACTACCCGCGCGACCGGCTCGAGGTGCAGGTGCTCGATGACAGCGACGACCTGACTCGGGACATCGTGGACGAAGTGGCGGAGCGGCTCCGGCGCCGCGGCCTGAACATAACTGTCCATCGTCGCGAGCACCGCACCGGTTACAAGGCAGGCGCTCTGGCCGACGGCCTGCGCTCGGCGCGCGGCGAACTGATCGCCATCTTCGACGCCGACTTCGTCCCAGCGCGAGACTGGTTGCGCCGGGTGGTGCCGCATCTGGTGGCGGACGAGCGGCTGGGGTTCGTGCAGACGCGCTGGGGTCACATGAACGGGACCTACTCGGCCGCCACTCGCGCCCAAACGCTGGCGCTGGACGGCCACTTCATCGTGGAGCAGACGGCCCGGCAGCGAAGCGGCCTACTGATGAACTTCAATGGCTCCGGCGGCATCTGGCGCCGTGAGTGCATCGAGCAAGCCGGGGGCTGGACGGCGCGGACTCTCTGCGAGGACCTGGATCTCAGCTACCGGGCCCAGATGGCGGGCTGGAACTGCCTCTATCTGCCGGAGGTGGTGGTACCGGCGGAGGTACCGCCCACCGTGTCGGCCTTCAAGAGCCAGCAGCGGCGCTGGGCCACCGGGAGCATCCAGTGTCTCCGTCACCTGGCGGGGCCGCTCCTTCGCTCGCGCCTGACACTGCCGCAGAAGCTGGAAGGCCTCGTGCATCTGGGCGGCTACCTGGGTCACCCGCTGATGCTCGCTTTGTTGTTGCTCTCCCTGCCGCTGCTGTTGCTGGACGGCGGCGTGCGATTCCATCTCACGTTCTTGGGGCTGGCCAGTCTCGGCCCGCCGATCGTGTACGTCATCTCCCAGGCCGTGCAGGGCGCCGCCGGGTGGCGCCGCCTGCAGGCGTTACCGGTGCTGATACTGCTCGGGACGGGGATGGCGGTGAACAACACCCGCGCCGCTCTCCGCGCCCTGCGGATGGATGGCGGCGTGTTTCAGCGCACGCCGAAGTACAGCCTGGTGGGGAGCAAGGGTAAGTGGGCGGGGCGCCGCTATCTGGTGAGCGGCGATGCCATCCCGTGGGGGGAGTTGGCGGCTGCCCTATACGCTCTGCTGTGCATAGCGGTGGCGGTGCGCCAGGAAAGCTACTACGCCGTGCCATTCCTGTGCCTCTACCTGGCCGGCTTTGCCTACGTGGGCTGGAGCAGCTGGCGCGAGGCGCGCGCCGAGAGGGCGGGACAGCGGGCGGCGGCCCTCAGCTCGCAGCCGAGTCGTCCCTGGGTCGGGTAAGGCTGTCGGCTGCCGGTTCGTCTTCCTCGGGAGCGGCCGCGTCATAGGCCGCCAGAGGCTCGAGGGGCGCTACGTCGCCCTTGCGCATGATGACGTGTCCCCGCACGAGGCCGCCTTCGTCCAGCAGCAGGTCCATCACGTCCACATCGCCCAGGACGCGCCCCCCGTCTAGGATCTCCACCTTGTCCGCTACGATGTTCCCCTCGACCGTTCCGAGCACAGAGACGTTGCGGGCACGGATGTCGGCGCGCACCACGGCGCGTTCACTGACGATCACGCTGCCGGCACACTCCACCTGACCATCAACAAGCCCGCCGATGTGCAGGTTGCCGTCGCACTTCAGCTCGCCCTTGAGGGTGGTGTTCTCGGGCAGGTTGGTGCCGATCAACTGGGCCGGATCGAATGCGGTCTTTCTGAACACGTGGCTCCTCGAGTGACAGCGTGGGTACTGGTGGCGCGACTATACGGCTCGGGGCCGTGCCTGTCAACTGGAGGGGTGGGAAGGGCAGGCCATCACATGCGGGCGACGGCCTTTGTGTAGCCCTCGACTGAAGTCGGGTCTGGCGAGCCTGCGGCTGGTCGTCCGCCTTCGCGGACGAGGGAGTCACGCCCCGATGGTGTCCGGCTAAGCGGACATGGCAGAGCCATGCCTAGCAGCGGACATGGCAGAGCCATGCCTAGCAGCGGACACGGCAGAGCCATGCCTAGCGGTGGACACTCGGCCGGCAGGCCTCTGGGCTCGGCCTCGATCAGGAGGCCATTGTGGCGTGGAGGGGTCTGCCGTCCACGCTGTCTGCAGTCAGCGGGATGCAGTGGACCCGGCGGGTTGAGCATGACGAGAGGGCGGCGGCACGCTAACATGGGGCGCGGCCGCCAGGCCAAGCTCCAAAGCTGACGGTTCGGGGAGGGACACGATGCAGCCACGGATGGACATGGCCGCCATGCGGGAGCGTCTGGAGCAGATGGTCCGCCCATGGCACGAGGGCCTCGCGCGACCCGCGGCGATGCAGGAGGACGTGCTCAAGCGGCTGCTGGCCGGGTTCGCGCGGACGGCCTACGGGCGCGAGCACGGGGCGGAGTCGGTGGGCTCGGTGGCGGAGTACCGCCGGCTCTTCCCGGTCATGACCTACGAGTCGTACGAGCCCCTCATCCGCCGGGTCATGGGCGGCGAGACAGAGCTGCTGCTCTACGAGGAGCCGGTGGGGTGGGCCATCACGCGGGGCAGCACCAAGGGCAGCTCCAAGTTCATCCCCATGACGCCCACCGATCTGAAGGTGCGCGTGAGCGCGGGGCGGGCGGTGGTCAACTACGTCCTGCGCAC
>JAAYAV010000487.1 GCA_012719195.1 Anaerolineae bacterium
CTGGCCGAGCAGCGAGAGCAGGAGGCGAAGCGCCGCTGGCAGGAGGCAGACGCGGCGGGTACCGAGGCGGCGGAGACCCGCGACGGGCACGACCGCTACCTGGAACTCGATGCGTCGGCGCGGGAACTGGAAACCGCGCGAAGGAAGCGCGACGTTACCGCCCGCGAACTGAGCGAGGTAGTTGCCGGCCTGGCCGGCCTGCAGTCCACCACCGAAAGCCTCGAACAGAGGCTGGCCGTCGCCGCCGATGCGCGCCGTGAGGCGGAGCGGCTCCGACCCGAGGCGGAGCAGCAGGCCGCTCTGGAACTCGCCCTCTCCGAGGCTCGCGACCGGCTGACGCTGCGCTCCGAACTGGAGTCGCAGCTGGCGGCCCGCACTAAGGCGGGTACCTCCTTGGCCGAGCGGCTCGAGCAGTTGGCGGTCGGAGCCGCCGGGATCGATGCCGCCGAACGGGCCATCCAGGAGACCGAGGCTCACCTCGAGGAGACGCGTAGTGAGAGCTCCGGGCTCACCGCTGCCCTAGAGGCCGAGACCGCCGAAATCGAGGCCCGCCGCCAGGCCGAAGAGGCCGTCCGTCGCGGAGAGACGTCCGCCTGTCCCGTGTGCCGTCGCCCCTTCGTCGAGGGGGACGCCGAGGGATTCCTGCAGCACTTGCGCGAGGAGATGGCGGAGCACCAGCGCACCTTCGAGGGTATGCGCCGTCGTGACCGCGAGTTGCGGAGCCTTCTGTCCCAACGGAGGCAGGCCGTCGAGGAAGCGCAACGGGCGCTGCTCCAGGCCCGCGCCGATGCCGCCGCGCTGGACACCGGGCGGAGCCAGCAGGCAGAAGCTAACCGCGCGCTCGAGTCCCTCAGGACCCGCCTCTCAGAGCTGGAAGGCGTCCAGGCCGAGGCCGTCGCGCTGACGTCGCGGCTCAAGGCCCTCGGCGACCCACGGGGACTTCTCCGCGTGGCTGAGTCCGGTGCTGCCCAGCATGACCGGCTCGCGGCCGAGCTGGCGACCGTTAGGAGCCGCATGGAGGCCGCGGGCTCTCGGCGCGAGGCGCTCGAGGCCCAGGTTCGCCCCTTCGCCGAGCTAGATCGTCAGCTGGCGGAGGCCGTCGAGGCTCGTGACGAGTGCCGCGCCGCCTTCGACGCGCACCGGCGGTTCGCTCCTCTGGCCGCTGAGATCGAGGATCGGCTCGCCGAACTTGAGAAGCGCCGGATTGCCACCCGCGAGCACCTCGCCGATCTCGTGGCCGCCCAGGACGAGCTGGCCGCCGCCGAAGAGGCCCACGACAAGGCTCGTCACGCCGAAGCTCGCCGCCGTGAACACGAGTTGGACCTCGAGTTGACCCGCGTCCAGGCCGACCTCGACGAGACCGATCGTCGCCTCGGTGAAGCCGGGGCCCGGCTTGCCGAGCTCGAGCGGCTGGAGGAGGAGCAGCAACGCCTATCCCAGTCGTCTGCTCGCGATCAGCGGGGAACTGAATTGCTCGCTTTCCTGCGCGATACCATACGCGGAGCCGGACCCGAGATCGCCCGCCTCGTGCTCGCGCGCGTGTCCCAGGCGGCGACGGTCACCTATAGCGAACTGATGGCCGACCATGCCTCTACCCTTGTCTGGGGTAACGACTACGGCATCACCGTTGAGCGTGCGGGCCAGATCCGCGACTTCATCCAGCTCTCCGGCGGCGAGCAGGTGGCCGCCGCCCTAGCTGTGCGGTTGGCCCTGCTGCGAGAGGTTTCCGAGCTCCGGATCGCCTTCTTCGACGAGCCCACGATCAACCTCGACGAGCACCGTCGCCGCGGGCTGGCAGACCAGATGCGCTCCATCCGGGATCTCGATCAGCTCTTCGTCATCAGCCACGACGACTCGCTGGAGAGCGTCACCGACAACGTCATCCGAGTCCGCAAGGAAGACGGCCAAAGCCTTGTGGAGCCGGCCTGATGCTCAGCCCCGCTCGACTGTCTCAGGCCCTTGAAGCTCACCGTCCTCACCTCCGCGCCGCCCTCAGCGAGCGACGCGGCAAGATAGCCGCCGCGGCCCAGGCGCTGGCCCGCCTCGCCGACCTGGGCCTCGAAGACGTCTATGAGGCGTTACGCGAACAGCAGTCACCCGGGGCCCTCCCCACGGCGGAGCACGACCGCCACCCAGCGCAGGTGGTGCCCTTCCCGCACTCCTTCGATGGGCACCGGCCGGCGCGGCGCTGGGCCGCCCGCACGCTCGCCGGTCAGACCACGGTTGCGGTGGACGGATCACAGCTATCCCTGGCCGATGACCTGGACCCGCCCATCGCCGCCGCGCAGGTGGGCTGGTTCATCAACCCGCACCTTCCGCCGGCCCGCCACGAGAAGGACGTGCATCTGGAGATCCTCACCGACGACGAGGCGGGCGAGCGCGTCGAGGTGCGACGGTTTGAGCTCGAGGTCGAACGGCTCCTAGACTTTATGCGCCGCCTCTCCAGCCAACGTCCGGCACCCGTCTGCTTCGTCGACGATCCGCTCGTCATCCCCTTCGCGGCCGAGCGTGGCCCCGGCCGGGCCGCCGCGTATATGGCCGGAATGTCCGCGCTGCTTGAAGCCTCCGAGACACTTCGCGTACCGCTAGTGGGCTACACCGCCGACCCCTCGGCGCGCGACTTGGGCTGGATGCTGCACGCCCTCGGGCTGCTGCCCGAGCCGCCGCGCACGCCGGACGCCTCCGGCCTGGCGCCGCTGCTGGAGCACTGGGGCGATCGCAGCTGTCTGTACCTCTGTGCCCGTCGCTCACCGCATCTCCAGGAGTACCGGCGCGCCGATGGCTCCTCCCTTGCCGACCAGATCGCTTTCTGCTACCTGCGCGTCAGCGGCACCGGCCGGCCGGCCCGCCTAGAGGTGCCCCGCTGGCTGGCCGAGTCTCCCACTGAGTTGGATCGAGTGCTGGACATCGTGCGGGCGGAGTGCATTGCCGGTCTCGGCTACCCTTACGCGTTGGAAGCCGCTCACGACGCTGCCGTCATCTCGGCGGGCGACCGGGCTCGCTTCGCGCGCGCCTTCGCTGGCCTGTGCAGCGATCTGGGCCTGCCCCTGTCAGCCACCACCAAGGCCGAAAGCAAGCGGCGACGTTCTAGAGGAGCGTGAGAATGAAGTTAGGCAAGATCGTAGCCTCCGACTCCCACCTGCAGTACCGTTGCCGCATCTACGCGCCCGGTGAGACAGAGAGCCCTCCCGCGCCCAGTGACTACGCCCTGGGGACGTTCGTGAGCCTGGTCACCGGCAGCGACACCGCCATGGTGGGGGTGATATGCGATACGGTGCTGCAGAACCCCGAGTTCGGCGTCTATGGTCCGCGCCTCAGCACCGGGGACGAGACGGTCGTGTTCAGTCCTGACTACGTGGACGAGGCCTGCACCCTGGTGACGATCGTTGCCTTGGGGCACATGGAGGGAGGCAAGTACAGCCACGACGCCTCGCCCATCGCGCCCCCGGTCAACTGCGAGGTGAGCTCCCTGCCGGTGGAAGAGGTGCGCGCCTTCCACCTCGGGCCCGCCGGACTACGGCTCGCTTACGTCCCCCTGCTGCTCGGCCTGACCCGCACGTCGCCGGCCTACTCGCAGGCCCTGCTGAGGCTGCTCGCCGGCCTCAAGGAGCTCTTCCCCGATGGTGAGGCCCACACCCGGCTATGCCTGCTCTCACAGAGCCTCTCCTGGCGGCTGCGTGTCGAGAGCCTGGCCTGAGCATGGAGAAGACTATGCCGCGAGCGGAGCACTGCGTCGGACTGGCCAAGGGGCCGGGCGACAAGCCTCACCAGTTCACCTTCATCAGTCCGGACCACGCCGACGAGTTGCCGGTGGGCGAGTACATCTACTACTCGCTCGGGCGGGGCAGCGACATCCTGCAGGTCGTCTGCCGCATCGAGGCGCGCGTTGAGGCACGAAACTACCCCGACGCTCTCCTAGCGCACCCCGAGGTCAGCCCCATCGACATGGCCGCCCTGCTCGGCTATTCGGAGCCGGACAATGAGCTCTTCGTCATCACGGCCGGCGTCCTCGGCCACTACGACCGCTCCGTCGGAGACTTCGTCAATCCGCGCCGGCTCCCCCGCGTCGGGCACCCCATCTACCGGGCGCCGGCCGAGCTTCTGCAGGCAGTCCTCAACCGCAAGAAGATGGATGAGCCCGGCGGCGCCCATATCGGCAGCCTGCTGAGTCGCCCACCGGATGAGGTCCCCATCGTCCTAGACGCAGCCCGCTTCACCTCCACGCACATGGCCATCATCGCCGGCACTGGCAGTGGCAAGTCATACCTAGCCGCCGTGATCGTGGAGGAGCTCCTGCGCCCCACCAATCGGGCCAGCGTGCTCATCATCGACCCGCACGGTGAGTACGACTCGCTGGCCGAGCTCAGCAACCTCGACCAATTCCAGGCCCCCGCTTCAGACGACATGATCGAGTATCGCGCGGCGGCCAAGGTGCTCTCCCCAGACAAAGTCAAGGTGGCGTACCGAAGCCTGGAGCTGGACGACCTGCGCTACCTCCTCGGGCGGGACCTCACGGCCAAGCAGTCCTATGCCCTCGGCATGGCCTATCGGGCCGCCATGCGGGCCACCAGAGACAAGTGGACCCTGACTGACCTCAAGAACGAGCTGGCGAACTGGGCCCATCGAGCCGCAAACGCCCCCGACGAAGCCGGTGGCGGGGCCGCCGACGTGGACTCCAACGCCCAGCAGACGGCCGCCGCCCTGAGCTGGCGCCTGGACAACGTCCTCGGGCGGAGCGAGAGTCGCATCTTCGACGATCACCTCGACCTTGCTCTATCGGACCTGTTCGCACCGGGCCAGTGCACGGTGCTCCAGCTCAGTCAGGTGGCGGAGCGCGAACAGCAGGTGGTGGTGGCGACCATTCTCCGGCGGCTCTACAAGGCCCGCCTAGCCACCGAGCAGCGCCTGGCCGCGCCCGGGCAGCCCAACTACCTGCCCTACCCCGCCTTCGTGATTCTGGAGGAGGCGCACAACTTCGCACCCGCCTCCGCCGACCTCGTCACCAGCGACCAGCTGAAGCGCATCCTCAGCGAGGGCCGCAAGTTCGGCGTCGGCGTGTGCCTCATCAGCCAACGCCCCGGCCGCCTTGACCCCGACGTGCTCTCGCAGTGCATGACCCAAGTGCTTCTGCGCATCACCAACGAGGTGGATCAGGCGCGGGTAGCGCAGAGCGTCGAGAGCGTCGGCCGCTCGCTCATGGACGAGTTGCCGGGCCTATCCAAGGGGCAGGCCATCGTCGCCGGAATGGCGGTCAACACGCCGGTCCTGGTTCGGGTGCGATCCCGCTTCACCCGCCACCAGGCTCAGGATCCCGATGCCCCCGCACGGTGGCGCGCCCACTTCGACGCTCGCCAGGAGAGACGCCGTCAGCGCGATGAGGCCTTGCCCGGCCGGCGCCCGCCGCCGACGACGGAGGAACTGGAAGCGCAGATATTCGGTCCCGAGGAGGATGAATGACCGGGCTTAGCTTCTTCGACTGCAACGTCTCCTACGGTCGGCCCTCGGTACCCTCTCCGCGGCAGGCGGTTGGCCCCGACGAACTGCTGCGGGAGATGGACTGGTGTGGCGTGGGTGAGGCACTGGTGACGAATGCCCACCAGCGTCACGACGACGCCGTCACCGGGAACCGTCTGGTGGTGGAGGAGTGTGCCAAGCGCGACCGGCTGCATCCGGCCTGGGTGCTCATGCCTCACCAGACGGGCGAGTTCCCCACCCCAGACGAACTCCCAGCTGTTCTGGCGCGGGACGGCGTGCGCGCCCTCTGGGCCTTCCCCTCGCGGATCCGCTACCTGCTGGACGCCAACACCTTCGGGCCCACCTTCGAGGTCCTCTCGGCGCTGCACGTGCCGCTGCTGCTGTCTCTCGGCGAGTCATCGGGACGTCTCTCCGGCTGGGACCTGGTCGGCGCTCTGCTGTCGGAGTACCCCCGCCTCACCATAGTCGCCGCCGATCAGGACTGCTGGGGACAAGACCGCTACTTCCGACCCCTGGTTGAGCGGTACCCCAACCTCTACTTTGACGTGGCCGACTTTGAGTTGGCCGGCGGCTACGAGTCCTACTGCTCTCGCTACGGTCCGGACCGGATGCTCTTCGCCACCGGCTTCCCCGGCCTCTGCATGGGCGGCCCCGTGCTCACCCTAGTGCACGCCAACATCCGCGCGGAGGACAAGGCGGCCATCGCCGGGGGTAACCTGCGGCGACTGCTCTCGGAGGTGAAACTATGACCACGCCCACGGCAGCCCGCACGTCCGCCATCGCCGCCGAGTTCGTCGAGACCGGCCGGTGCGCCACTCTCCCCGTCATTGACGCCCATGCCCACTACGGCCCCTTCCAGGGCATCTACTTCCCCAAGCCCGAGACCGAGGGCATGCTAGACATCATGAACCGCGCCGGCGTCCAGACCAGCATCTGCTCCGCCCACAGTGCGCTGCGGGACCCTCGCGAGGGCAATCCGCTGGTGGTCGAGGCGGCACGCCGTCACCCAGGCCGCTTCCTAGCCTACCTGGCCGTCAATCCCAACTACCCCGATGAGCTGGAGGAGGCTGTCGCCGCGCTCTCAGAAAGAGACCCAGCAGTCGTGGGCATCAAGCTTCACCCCTCGTGGCACCGTTACCCACTAAGTGGACCGGCGCACGCCCCCGCCTTCGCCTTCGCCGACACGCACTCCTTGCCCGTCCTCAGCCACACCTGGGGCAACACGCCCACCTGCGGCCCGGAAGAGGTGCGGCGCGTAGCGGAGCGGTACCCCAACGCGCCCCTGCTCATGGGACACTCCTGCTTCGGCCAGTTCGACGAGGCTATGGCCCTGGCACGCGACTTCCCCAATGTCTACCTAGAGCTGACCGCCGCCTACCGGGTGAGCGGGCTTATCGAGCGCATGGTCGGCACAGTGGGCGCCGAGAAGGTGCTCTTCGGGTCCGACCTGCCCTGGTTCGACCAGCTCTACGGCATCGGCTGTGTGGTCTTCTCCCACATCACCGATGATGACCGCCGCCTCATCCTGCGGGACAACGCCGTCCGCCTCTTCGGGCTCGCGAACTGAACCAGGACGCCGGGTCCCCAGCCAGGGCCCGGCGCCATGCCTCGCGTCTC
>JAAYAV010000488.1 GCA_012719195.1 Anaerolineae bacterium
GAAGCCACCACGGCTCCTGCCGCCGCCACCAGTGCCCCCGCTGCCCCGGCCGAGGGCGCTTCCAAGTACAAGGAAGCTCCGATGCTGGCGGAAATGGTCGCCGCGGGCACGCTGCCTCCGGTGGAAGAGCGCCTGCCGAAGAACCCGATGGTGATCCCCGTCACGGAGAGCATCGGCAAGCACGGCGGGACCTGGTTCCGTTCCGCCACCAACCCGGGCCCCATCGGCTCCCGTGCCGGCGCCGAGGGCCTGACGATCTACGATCGCGACGCTCGTACACTGATCCCCAACATCGCCGAGAGCGTGGACATCAGCGAGGACGGCACCACTTTCACGTTCAAGCTCCGTGAAGGCATGCGCTGGTCCGACGGCGCGCCCTACACGGCCGATGACATCATGTTCTGGTACGAGGACGTGTTCCTGAATGAGGAACTGACCCCGGCCAAGGCCAAGTGGCTCATGCCGGGCGGCGAGGCGGTGGTGGTCGAGAAGCTTGACGACTACACCGTCGCCTTCAAGTTCGCCGTGGCCTACGGTATCTTCCTCGATCAGTGCTCCTTCAACGGTACCTCGTTCACCGGCTATCCCAAGCACTACTTCAGCGAGTTCCATCCCTCCTATGCGGACGCAGATGAGCTTGCTGCCCTGGTGAAGGACCGTGGTTTCGAGAGCTGGTACCAGCTCTTCGGCGCTCAGAACGACTTCCAGCGCAACCCGGATCTCCCGGTGGTGCGCCCCTGGAAGATCACCAGCAAGGACTGGACCACCACGGCCGTCGCCGAGCGGAACCCGTTCTACTTCAAGGTGGACCCTGAGGGCAACCAGCTGCCTTACCTCGACAACCAGACCTACCTCATCGTCGAGTCCGCCGAGATGATTCCGATGAAGATCGTCACCGGCGAAGTTAGCCACATGTCCATGGGCACCGGCATCTCCAACTACACTCTGTACATGGAGAGCCGCGAGGCGGGAGACTACCAGGTCTACATCTGGAACTACGGTAGCTCCGGCACCGCCATGCACATCAACCAGACCCGCCGAGTCGCCGATGGCGATGCGGCCGGCCAGGAACTGCGTGATCTGCTCCGCAACCGCGAGTTCCGTGCTGCCTTCTCCAAGTCGCTCGATCGCGACGACATCAACGAGCTGGTCTACATGGGCATGGCCGATCCGGCCCTGGACATGTTCCCCGAGTCCGTCAAGAGCGATCCGGAAGTACAGGCCATCCTCTCCTTTGACATCGACGCGGCCAACGCCGAATTCGATGCTCTGGGGCTGACCGAGCGCGACAGCGAAGGCATGCGCCTGCTGCCCAGCGGCGCCAAGCTCGACTTGATCATGATCGGGCACGTGTCCTACGCGATCCACCGTGACGTGGCCGAAGTGATCACCGGCTACCTGCGCGAAGTCGGCATCCGTGCCACCATGGACTGGATCGCCAACGAA
Organism: Anaerolineae bacterium; assembly: GCA_012719195.1. Taxonomy (GTDB): domain Bacteria; phylum Chloroflexota; class Anaerolineae; order DRVO01; family DRVO01; genus Ch71. The sequence goes on from JAAYAV010000488.1 coordinate 1,447, forward strand.
GTGTGGTGGCCGCGCGTCCAGGACGGCGACTTCGACATCGTCGCCTACGAAGCCGACTACACCACCCCGAACCTGTACTGGCTTACCTACCCGCGCTCGATCTTCCCGGTCGAGGCCAGCACCTACTGGGCGCCGGCTTGGGGCACCTTCTACAGCACCAACGGTGCCAGCGGCGAGGAGCCGGACGTCGAGGACGCCAAGAAGCTCATCGAGATGTACGAGCAGGCTCTCATCACGGTGGACAACGACGCGCGCACGGCCATCATGGACGAGGCCTTCCATATGATCGCCCTCAACATGTGGCCGGTGCACACCGTCGGCAGCCGTCCCGAGCCCTGCATCGTCAAGAACAACTTCAAGAACGTGCCCGAGTACGGCATGATGGGCTGGCCGGTCTACGGCGAGCGCACCACCTTCCCGGAGCAGTTCTACATCGAGGGCTAGAGCTCTCAGGCTCCATCAGCGACACCAGGGACCCCCGCAAGGGGGTCCCTTCGTTCTGCTGGGGAGTCCTTC